>JAKADJ010000423.1 GCA_021820645.1 Bacillota bacterium | reverse complement strand
GTCACCGACCCGCGCTTATTATCCAAAACTGGGGGCGTCGTGCAGGGCATGAGTGGGAGTCCCATCATTCAAGAGGGACGCGTGGTGGGAGCGGTGACCCATGTTCTAATCAGCCGGCCGACCTTAGGGTTCGGGTGTTACGCGTATTGGATGGAACGGCAAACCGACTTCCAGAAACCGTCGTAGAACGGGGAGGCACAGCTTCCCCGTTTTTCTTTTCGACACGAGAAGGATTTTTCTTGCCGAAAAGCGAAATCGTTCGTCAAATTCTTCTAAATCCGCCCGGAAACGAGCAGACATAAAATATACAAAAGCGGTGGACTGTCGCGCATTTCGGCCGTTTTGACGGAAATTTTGCGTCCTTCAGGGGTGTCGAAATTTGTCAACTCTCGGCACGAAAATGCCGCCAATGCTAGTGCTGCTGCGGCAGGAAATCGGGAAGAATCGGAGAACCCTTTAACGACAAGCGAAATGCCAAATATTTACGGCAGGGGGCAACAACATTGGCGATTAAGGTCTTGATTGCTGACGACAACCGCGAATTTTGTGAGCTGTTGAAAGAGGCGGTGCGTCAGGAAGACGGGTTGGAAGTGATGGGAGCAGCAAACCACGGAATGGAAGTGCTCGACTTTCTGAGTCGGCAAACACCAGACGTGATTGTGCTCGACATCATCATGCCTCACCTGGACGGCATCGGCGTTTTGGAGCGGATGAACCAGATGGATTGGGAAACGCGACCGAAGGTGGTCGTGCTGACAGCGTTCGGGCAGGAGACGATGACCCAGAAGGCGCTCGAGTTGGGAGCGGATTACTATATTTTGAAGCCGTTTAATTTGAAGGTGCTGGCGTCCCGCATCAAGCAATTGGCAGGTTCACCGCCAGCGGAGCGCAAGCCGTCCCTGCCGTCCGGAAAATTGGCGCTGGTGCCCGTGAAGCACTTGGATGTCGAAGTGACCAATATGATTCATGAGATTGGGATTCCGGCGCACATTAAGGGATACTTGTATCTTCGTGAGGCGATCTTAATGGTGATCCATCGCGTTGATTTGCTAAGCGGGGTGACCAAGGAGCTCTATCCGGCGATTGCGGCTAAGTACAAAACGACGCCCAGCCGAGTAGAACGGGCCATACGGCACGCCATAGAGGTCGCTTGGTCTCGCGGTAATGTTGACGTGATTAATGGCATTTTTGGACACACGGTCAACCGTGACCGCGGCAAACCCACCAATTCCGAGTTTATCGCCATGGTGGCGGATAAGCTGAGGATGCAGATGAAGGCCAGTTAGCCAGAAGCCGCCCGTCGGGGCGGCTTCTTTGTCGCAGATGAACTCGAGTGAAAAGGAAAGACGTTCATATGACACAATCGCTGGCGATTGTGCCCGCTTTGAGGTAAGTCTCGGGGCCAAGTTGGCGAATACTAATGGCGGTTTACGATCGCCGTTGGTTGTGCCATGATGTGTGAGGGAATTTTGGGGTTTAGCGCGACTGGAAGGGAGTGAACCCGCCACGGGCGGGAAATCTGATGAACATATTTGACGAGATGGAGAAATACGGTCACGAGGAATTAGTGTTTTGGTACGACAAAACCACGGGGCTGAAAGCCGTCGTGGGGATTCACGACACCACCTTAGGACCGGCATTGGGCGGGTGCCGCATGTGGCCCTATCAGCAGGAAGAGGACGCGGTGACGGATGTGCTACGCCTCTCGCGCGGCATGACCTACAAGAATGCGGCAATGGGTTTGGATCTCGGCGGAGGCAAGTCGGTCATCTGGGCTGACAGTCGTACGGACAAGAATGAGGCGCTCTTAAGGGCCTTTGGCCGTTTGATTGAGAGCTTGGGCGGCCGATATATCACGGCTGAAGATGTGGGCATTAATGCTGACGACATGGCCGTGGTGGCACGGGAGACGCCGTTTGTCGGCGGACTCAAAGAGACCAGCGGCGATCCCTCGCCAGCGACGGCCTTAGGAGTTCTGGAGGGAATGAAGGCTGCCGCCCAGATGGTGTATGGTGACTCCCGTCTTAACGGAAAGCGGGTGGCCGTGCAGGGATTAGGGCACGTCGGGATGATCCTCTTGCAGCTTTTGCATGACGAGGGTGCCGAGCTTATCGTGACGGACATTCATCCCGAGGAAACACGGGTGAGCGCGGAGGCCCTCGGAGCTCAGTGGGTCGAACCCGATGCGATTTATGGCGTAGACGCCGATATTTTCGCTCCCTGTGCGCTCGGAGCCATTTTGAATGACGATACCATTCCCCAACTTCAAGTGAAAATTGTGGCGGGATCGGCCAACAATCAGTTGAAAGAACCTCGCCACGGGCTCGAGTTAATGCGCAAGAACATTGTCTACGTTCCGGATTACGTCATCAATGGAGGCGGCGTAGTGAATGTGGCGGACGAGTTTCAGCCGGGGGGATACCATGCTGACCGGGCTTACGGGCGCGTCCGACAAATTGGGCGCCAAGTGGGCGAGATTCTGGACCGAGCCCGTGAGGAGAAGATTCCCAGTCAGGATGCTGCGGACCGGTTGGCGGAAACTCGCATTCACACGCTTGGTCGGGTGCAAACCACGTATTTGCCTCAGGGACGGCGCCGGCGTCGTCGGTAACTCGCCATAGCAAAAAAGGAAATTGTGGGGAGGGTGCCGAACTATTCGGTAGCCTCCCTTGTTTATGGATTGGAGCGGAAACTGTGGACGAAGTCAATGGTGTCAATGAGGTAACTGTAGAGGATATGGAACGGCTCATCTGTCAGTTGCCCTCGGTACTTAAATGTGCCGTGTCGGTAAATGACTGGGGAGCAGTGGAGGAAATTCA
>JAKADJ010000422.1 GCA_021820645.1 Bacillota bacterium | reverse complement strand
GCCCATAAATGCTGCCAATTGTTCCAGTCTTTGGTGGATCGCGGCTCGCTCGACCATATCATGCCAGGAGTTGGACACGGGCGGTTTTTCCACCGCGTACCAACTAAAGATGGGTAGAAGATGCCGTTCTTGCCTAAAGGCCCGGCTAGAGTCTTCTTGGCCGAAGGCCGTATCGGCTACCTGATAATGAGCCTCCAGCCGACTATCGTGTCGCCAGCGGCGTAAGATGAGGGTATTAGAGAATTGATGACTCCATCTAGGGATCTCCCAGGCCATGTGAGCTTTTAATCCCATAAGCCCAATATGATGACGTTGCCACAACTCCGGTTCCGGGTCTGCAATTCGGAGCGAGATTTCGCGCAAACGTATGGGTACACCCAAGAGCAATTCTCCGGCTGGAAGGGATTCCTGTTGCCAGCGCACTCGAATCCGACGAGCCCCGAGTCCGGACACTAGACGCGTAAATAGCTCTTGAAGGTCGAGCTCGTGACCTGGATTGGCCGTCAACTTCCACTGTTCCCATAACGGTCGTGGCGATGTTTGTAGCATGAATCCCCAGGTGAATCGTTGGGCCAGGAATGGGTCATGGCCTTCCCACCATTCCTCTGTATCGAGTACCTTCCAGAAAAATGGGTCCCATACCTCCTCAATCGTCCGCCACAGCCAGGAATGGCGGGGCGCCTCAATGGCCAAAAGGTGCCCATCCCACTCTATGTGGGCCTCTCTATCCACTGGAATCAGTAGCTGGTCAGGTCCCTTGGGAACCAGAAATTCAACCAAATAGCGCCAGGTGAGACCAATCGCCATCGGGCTCAACCAGCCTTCCAACTGGATCGGCTGATTAATCTCCGACTGCCACGGCACCACTTGGCGCAGGGACCGAGCCCGCACCGTAAGGCGGCGGCGGACCACTTCTTTGCCTAGGCGCGCCAGCCAGTCGTCGGTCTCGGCGACGTCGTGCCAAAACGATTGGCTGCGTTGGGTACCTTCCTGTGAGATGTGGGCCACAAACTGCACGGTGGTGTTGGCCTTCCCTTCCCTTGCTCGACTCCCTCTATCATAGTCGGCTCGGGATCGATTGGCAAAGGGTCTACACCGACTTCACGTTATCGACTCAAAAGAGTTCCCACATACTGCAAAATCGCGTTGCTACATTCGGGGCAATAGCCATCGTGCGTTACCAGTCGATTGGCCACCTCGTTCAATTTTTTCAGTTGCTCTGGATCCGGGGTGCGACTAGAGGTGGTAATCTTAACCACGTTCTTTAAGTCGTGGAACAGCTTGGCCTCGATAGCATCTTTAAGGCCTGAATGTGACCGGTAGTCAAACCGTTCGCCGCGTCTCGATAAGGTTGAGATGCGAATTAAAATCTCTTCGCGAAAAGCGCGCTTGGCGTTATCCGAGATCCCAATTTGTTCCTCGATCGACCGCATTAATTTTTCGTCGGGATCCACTTCTTCGTCCGTGATGGGGTCGATGAGCTTGGCTTTGTTGACGTACGCCTCGATATTGTCCAGGTAGTTGTTGAGAAGGCTTTGGGCAGACTCTTCGAAGGAATAGACAAAAGCCTTTTGAACTTCGATTTTGGCTAATTCGTCATATTCCTTTCGGGTTTCGTAGATCAGGTTCAACAGGCGATCCCGTTCCTCGCGACTGATGCCGGTGTGCTGTTCTAGGCCGTCCTTAAGCGTCCGTAAGGCGTCTAGTGGGTTGATACACTGGGTGCCCGGTTTCACCAGCGCGGTCGATAATCGGTTAATCACATAGCGGGGCGAAATGCCATCCATCCCTTCGAGCGGGAACTCTTCTTTGAGCTCGCGGACATCTTTTGTGGTGTAGCCTTCGACTGACTGGCCATCGAATAACTTCATCTTCTTGACTAATGACATCCCCTGCTTCTTGGAATCTTTGAGACGCGACAACACAGCAAACATGCTGGTGGCCCGAAGCGTGTGGGGCGCTAGATGCACGCCCCTTAAGGCGGATTCACCAATCAGCTTTTGATAAATCCGCATCTCATCATGCACTTTAAGGTTGTACGGGACACGCACTAAAATCATCCGGTCCCGCAACGCCTCGTTTTTTTTGTTTTCAATAAAGTGCAGGTATTCGGTTTCGTTGGTGTGGCTTACAATCACTTCATCCGCATAAATCATCGCAAAGCGCCCTGTCTTGATGTTTTGTTCCTGGGATAAGGTCAAGAGTCCATAGAGAAACTTCTCGTCACTCTTGAGCATTTCAATGAACTCCATGAGGCCGCGGTTGGCAATATTTAGCTCGCCGTCAAAGCGATACGCTCTGGGGTCGGACTCCGATCCATATTCTCCAATGGTAGCCAGATCGATGCTCCCGGTAAGCTCACTGATGTCTTGGCTCTTGGGGTCGCTCGGGGAAAAGGTCCCAATCCCAACGCGCGATTTCTCGGACAGCACCAGGCGTTCTACCGGGAATTCTTCGATGCGCCCGTGATACGTCTCTTCTAGACGTTGGCTACAAACCGGACACAAGTCGCCCTCGATGTAGAGCTGAAAAGCATCGGCAATCTCGGGTCGCAGGGCCTCGGGAATCAAGTGCAAGGGTTCTTCATGCATGGGGCAGCCCACCAAGGCGTAAGTTGCGCCCTGGGGCGTCTTACTGTACCGTTCCAAGCCTCGCTTGAGAATGGCAACCAAAGTGGACTTACCCCCTCCTACCGGTCCCATCAACAAAAGAATGCGTTTACGGACTTCCAGGCGCTGGGCGGCCGAATGAAAATAGTCCACCAGCTGTTCGATCGAGTGTTCCAGACCGAAGAGGTCTCGGGTGAAGAACCGATAACGGCGCGGGCC
>JAKADJ010000421.1 GCA_021820645.1 Bacillota bacterium | reverse complement strand
TGGTCGGCCCTGCTGGCCGGTCTGGTGGTAGGACCGGGTGTCGAGGCATTGCTCCCACCCGGTTGGCTAGCCCGGACACTAGGCCAAGCGGGTGCGAAGAGTCGGGCCTGGGCAACACTGGCAGCCATCCCATCGATGATGTGCACCTGTTGCTCGGCACCGATCGTGGTTAACCTCAAACGACAAAAAATGTCGTCTGGTGCGGTGCTGTCCTACTGGGTCGCTAATCCAATTTTAAACCCGGCAACCATCATGTTCATGGGCTTTGTGCTAGGTTGGAACTGGGCTCTCTTGCGTATCGGGGTCGGCATCGTGCTCGTATTCCTACTCGGGATTCTTGGAGATCGGTGGCTTCCGGCCGGGGTTGATTCAAAAGACGCGGAGTTACTGGTTGCCCAAGATACGTCTCAACCCGGGCCGATCTTGAAGAAATTTGTTACCACCCTAACGCGACTCGTTGTCCGACTACTCCCCGAATATATTGTTCTCGTTATGGCACTCGGTGCTGCCAGAGCCTGGCTGTTTCCGGCCATGGGTCCGGTTCTAGGTCATAGCCTTTGGCTCATCCTACTGCTGGCGGTGGCCGGAACCCTGTTTGTGATCCCCACCGCTGGAGAGATCCCTATTATTGGAGTGTTGATACAGTACGGCTTGGGACTCGGTGGGGCTGGTTGCCTGATGTTAACGTTGCCGGCAGTCAGTCTACCCTCGATGGCCATGGTCAGCCAGGCCCTCTCGCCTAAGATACTAGCCCGGGTTGCCGTCGTGGTGGCCCTATTTGGACTGATGACGGGCACCTTGGCGCATTTCTTACTTTAAGGTACGGAGGCGAGGCCAGCCACATTCGGACCTCCACGGGGTGGTCATGGCAGAGTGGAAGACGGGCACCACTATGTAACCCCGGACATCCGCGAGGTCCCGGCAACCACTGATGGCATGCTGAAGCCGGTGATGGCAACGGCCAAAAACCTATTCGTCGTGCTTTACGTTATCGGGCTGATTGTCGTGATCGGGGAATTGCGTGGATTGTCGCAGGCCAATGGAGCAGGAGATTGTATGCCTCTACGAAACGCGCTCCAAGTCCGACGCTCCTCTTCATACCACACTCCAATCAGACGCGCGAAAACCCGGAGCGAAAATCGCTCGGATGGGAAGGGGTATCTTGGTAGTAATGGCTATCGAGCACTCGGAGGGTAGTGTTCGATGAAAACGTTGCTGGTCCTCAATGGCCAACTTCCGGGGGATGTGCAGGAGCCTTGGGTCGCCCACGTGTCACGATGGCAGTTCGCCCACCCCATATTCAGGTTAGATACGCCTGAACGGATTCGAGGGCAAATCGGCCGCTTTCGATGAAAAATTGCTGTAATAAGTACCGATGGCCGGCGCCAAACATGACCAAAATTCGGTCATCGGGCGAGGCTACCAAACGGGCCACGTTGACGTAGACCATCATGTTGCGCCGATACCACCCCGTCATCCAATCGACGCCCGGATACTCGGATTCGCTCCCGATTAACGCAAAGCCACCCATGTACCACTCTTGTTCCTGAAGGGGCCGGCCAGGCTCGTTCGCAGTTCGTAGGTGATCTAATATCGATTTCGATTCCGGACGTGGATCGCGAACAGTCGCGGAAAGCGCCTGCATTTGAGTCTCCAACTCCTGGTGTAAGGTCGGCTGGTGGACTTGCCCCCAACGATAAACGTCACTGATGTCGGGGCCCGGGCCGTGCCAGTCTACCGCGTAAAGGTGCCGATGCTTCAACTGGGCCGCCAACCTGAAGCCTAACTGGTGAATCTCATGCCGATTACTGGATTCGCCAGTTTTTTGGTAGTCCGCATACTCGTGATCCAAGAGATCTTGCTCACTGGCCACCCATTCCACCGCAATTTTGGTGGGTCGAAATTTCGATAGTTTCTCGACACACTCGTCGAACTCCCGCTGCCGCTGAAGAGCGAGCACATCATCGAACTTTTTGTTGACCAGATAACGACCAGGATTGGCCGTGTGCACCAATCCCAGCACTAATACTACCGCTTGCCTTTTTATTGCCACCTCGCGCATCTTCTCTCTCTCGGAGCTCCAGGAATGGCACCACTGGGTTCCCGGCAAACGGCCATTTCGTCTTTAAATCGCCCTCGAGGCCCGTAGCACCCCGGCTCCTCTCACAATGCCGCCTGGCTATGACCCAACATTTCTTCGAGATAGCCCATGGGCTTAGAAGTTAACGCTAAATCCAATACCTCGCTAAGACAGTCGATAACCGACGGTTTCATCGCTTCTAAGGTTTGCTTTTCAGGTAGCAAGGCTTGCATCGAAGTCACCCCTTTGTCGCGAATTCCACAAGGGATGATGCCACGAAAGTGATCCAGATCGGGATCGATGTTTAATGCAAACCCATGCTGTGTCACACCTCGGCTCGCTTTAACCCCGATGGCGGCAATTTTCTCGTCCCCGACCCAAACCCCGGTATGCGGCGGGACTCGGGTCGCCTTGATTCCGAATACATCAAGCGCCCTGATGAGTCCTTCTTCCAACAGTCTCAAGTAGCGATGGAGATCGTTGTCATATGCCTCTAGGTGCACGATCGGGTAGCCGACCAGTTGACCGGGGCCGTGATAAGTGATATCCCCGCCCCGGTCGACCTCCACTAGTTCGATCCCTTCTTGAAGCAAGGTCGCGTCGTCCCACACCAAATTGGTAAATTGACCATGGGCGGCCCTACCTAACGTGTACACGGGGTAATGCTCGACCAACAGCACCGTATCCGCAAGCGTTCCTGCCGAGACGGCTTGGCCCACGCGGCGTTGCAATTCCCAAGCCGGCCGATACGGCATCC
>JAKADJ010000420.1 GCA_021820645.1 Bacillota bacterium | reverse complement strand
AGGTCGCGAATGAGCACCGTGTCGAGGTGATGGAACTCGAAGTCACCCTGATAACACGAAGTCCCGCTTGCCGAACATATTAGGTTAACTCTCCTTTACTGATGTAGAAATTATTTACTATCGTATCGATATATATCGTATACTGTTAGAACACATCTGTGTTCTTTGGGAGGTACTATGGCATCAACCCACGCAATTTTAGGACTCTTAAGCATTCAGCCCATGTCTGGTTATGAAATCCGGCAGTCCGTTGAGCAACATGGGATGAGGTTTCTCTGGGGACTAAATTACGGTAGCATTTATCCGGCCCTCCGCCAGTTACAGGATCATGGGCTTGTTACGGTCTCGACCCAGTATGAAGGACGCACGACGCTCCGCAAGGAGTACCACATCACCGACGCGGGTCGAGTTGAGTTGGAGAATTGGCTCGTTTCTGCTTTACCCACCCCGGCTCAAACCGACGAACTGTTCTTGCGCATTTTGTTTGCGCCGTTTGGTCATGCCGCCGAGCTTGCCGATCGCCTTGAGGAACGCGCTAAGTGGCTCGACGATGCAATTACAGAAATCCAGACATATACCGGGCCCGATATCTTTCACAATGAGCTTTTTCGCTATGGGACCGAATGGTTTACCTTGCAGCGCGACTGGGTTCGGCGGATGCAGAACCTGTTAGCAGAGGAAGAGGTGACGTCCAATGAATAGGGTCATGGCGGACATTGCGCCACCGCGGATGACCCTGGCATTCTATCGAGTCTGGGCCAGTGAGATTGCCCGCGTCATCGCGGGACAAATTGCGACAATTCTGTTGCCATGGCTCATCTTACACATGGTACCAAATCCTGCCTGGTACGGCGAAGCCTTAATGCTGTATACGCTGCCTCGGGCAGTGGGTACGTGGGTCACCGGTCGGTTGACGAGACACTGGCCGGCGTTGCGCATCCTGGTCGCGTCGGCGGGGTTGTCGGGGCTGGCGCTCGCCTATTTGTCGTTTGTGCTGGGATGGCATGGGCTTCCGTTCGTGGCCGTGGTTGGTGGGGCCGCACTATTGTCTTTCGCCGAGGGATTATATTTCCCGGTGATTGGCGCGATTGTTCCTCTTGTAGCGGCCGAATCGCACTGGGGCTTGGCCAATACCATCTTTCAGGGTACCTATCAGCTGGGTCGAGTGGCTGTCGCGGGGGCCGTCACTGCGTTGTGGCTGATCCTCCCTACACGGGGCTGGATGATGGTTGCGGCTTCTGTCATGGCCATTGCGGCCTTGGTCCCCCCGGGCTGGCGAGTTCGGAGAGAGCCTGTTGCCGACCATCAGACCCATCTGGCGACGGCAATGGGTCTGCCGTGGCGCGATCCTCGCTGGTTGGTTTTAGTGATCCTAACAGCCGGGGTGACATTGGGGTACATGGGGCCGACGGTCGTTGGGCTACCGTTGTTTGTGCATGTCGTATTGCATGCGTCGGGGGCTATATATGCGCGTCTGGTGATGGCGGAAGCATTGGGGGCGGTGTTGGCGATTGGGGTGCTTTTCTTGCATCATCGTGCCCGCATTCCGTTGGGGTGGTTACTGGCGAGTATGGGCCTAGGGGGGGCGCTCTGGGGAACGCTGGCCATCGTGCCGAATGTTTGGTGGGCCTTTAGTGCGATTGGCCTCAGTATGGCCTGTTTCACATGGGCTAATGTCCAATCCCTTACTATCATTCAACACTGGTTTAGCGGCCGGCAGCTAGGCCCGGTAATGTCCACCCTGTGGATGGCCACAACTGTGGGCGGGCCGCTGTCTATTGGGATTGCGGGTGCCACATTAATAATTTTTCCGGTACCTGTACTCTTTTGGGGAGGGGCCGCGGTCATATTACTGTGCCTAAGCGTTGTCGGAGTGTGGTGGGTCTTACATCCGGGTGCGCTCGCAGACCAGGTGAAAAATGTCGCCCAAGGTAATAGTTGACAAATATATATTTTGGCGAAATAAGTTGGTTAGATACATTGAAAGGAGATGAAGACATGATCAAGACGACCCACGTCATGTTTGAAGACTCAAGTTTCTCAGGCGGAAATGGCCAGTTTTTGGCGTAACGTCGCGGGAAGGCGGCCCAAAAATACGGTCAACAGGTGGTCAACTTGGGCATCCGTGAGGTTTAGGTCCTCGGACAGCGCCGCGCGAAGGGCGCCCGTCAGCAAATACCACGCTTCGACGAAGCGCAAGTCCGCCACTTCGTCACACATGGCCCAAAACAGGGACCCAATGGTACGGGGGTCTGCGGCATCCCGCACCACCACGGCTAACAGTTGATAGCGAAAAAAGACCACGGTGGTGGCCACCAAGTGGTCGTAGGACCGACCGTGAAACGACTGCGGATGGAAATGGTGTAAGCAGTCAACATAAAATTACAACTGGGTCAGTATCAATTATTTCTTGAGTTTCGCACCCCGCCAACATGCGGTTTTGTCGCCAGCGGTGATGCCGCGAATGCTTGCTGGCCGTCACGTTGTCGCTCCTTTCCACTTTGGCGGGCTACGCGGTCTTATCGAGAGCTTGTAATTGATGACCCAAGAATGACTCCTCAAACAGGGCCTTCAAGGTGGCATAGTCGGGCGACCGTTTGAATTGCGAGAGGTCGACCGCGCCCGAGTCGGCGATGGAGCGGACGACAGCCTCCAGGAGTTCCTCGAACAGGGCCCACAGTCGTTCGGCGAGATTTTTTTCGACCAGTTCGGCGGCCATACCCTCAAATAGGGCGCCTAACGGCGCATACGCATGCACCCGTCGGAAGTAAGCGAGAAAGATGTAGAGGATACAGCAGGTCGTGACGTGGGCAATTTGCGCATCAAAATCGCGGGATTTG
>JAKADJ010000419.1 GCA_021820645.1 Bacillota bacterium | reverse complement strand
GGACTCTTTGTTGGGTCTGGAATTTTTAAATCGGCGAACCCTGCCAAAACCGCGCGAGCTATCGTGCGGGCCGCGCTTCATTATAATGACCCCGCCATTTTGGCAGAAGTGTCCGAAGATATTGGGGAACCTATGGCTGGCATCGAAATGGCAACCCTCACCGCGGCAGACCGGATGCAAGATCGAGGAATATAAAGAATGAAGGTTGGTGTGCTGGCTATCCAAGGCAATGTCCGCGAACACAAAAACCACCTGGTCAAAGTCGGCGCGCAGCCAGTTGAAGTGCGTCGGCCAGAACACCTCCAAGGGATTGATGGACTGATCATTCCAGGTGGAGAGAGCACCACCATCGGCATGCTTATGCAAGAATACGGACTAGTTGATGCGATCAAACAACAACGAGACACTATTCCACTTTATGGAACATGTGCGGGCCTTATCCTCATGGCTCGGGACGTGATTGGGCCATCACCCGCTCGGCTGGGTTTGATGGATATTGTGGCTGACCGTAATGCATTTGGCCGGCAGGTCGCATCGTTCGAAGCCCCCTTGGCTATTTCGGGGTTTGGCCCAAAGGTTTTTCCCGCCGTCTTTATTCGTGCCCCGAAGATAGCGGCCGTAGGACCCTCCGTCAACGTTCTAGCTGAATGGGATGGCGTGCCAGTGATGGCAGAGCAAGGGCCTTGGCTAGTAAGTTCTTTTCACCCCGAAATGAGTGATGATACTCGCATTCATCAATATTTCGTTGAGAAAATTGATGCCGCTAAAAAAGCGCGTGGACATTAACCTCCACGCGCTTTCGCGGTTGCAGCTTGCTCTAATAAAAACGCAATGAGCTCTTCGTCAAATTGATCGAAATCGATCCAACGCTCTTCAAAATTCTCGCGATGCGCCCAGGATTTTAATGCCTCACGTGCTTGGCTATCAAACTGTCTATGTCCCGGCGGCAACGCTCCTAAATTCCGTAACCCTTCTACAATCGCATCGCTATTAAAGGTACTCGCTGGCTTTATTCGTTGTGGGCTGGGTTTTTCCATGTATAACCGATGTAAGCGCAATAATCGTTGTAATTCATCAAGTGGTTGGGGATGGTCATCCACTCTAAGGTCGATATATCGGTCCGTCAGGCTGTTATAACCTTGCCCGGCTTGTACGACCAAAAGGGCAGCCGATTGGCGTCCTCGACGGTCTCCCCCCGCTTGTTCGGCGGCAAATAGGCCCCTTAGTACCTTTTGAGCGAGATCCCCTTCTGGCTGGGATTGAAAAGTGTGAGCCATATCGTGGACGACCGATTGTCCCGCCAGAATATTCCCCTGACACGAAAATCCGGGTCCGGTAACGTGTCCTGCCCACTCCATACATGCCTCTCCAGTCCATGCCGCACTGTGCCCTGATCGGTCCACAATCCCCAACTGCCGATGAGCGCGTCCTTCGTCCGCTTGAATCAGGGTTTGTACGACGTCCTCGGCAGGCAGCCCTTGCTGTAATAACTTAAGCCCGTTCGGCCCAAAGGTAGGATTTGCCCAGGCCTGAGTCGCAATAGCACCGACCTGTGCCATCTCATGAGGTACGACCGAACCGACAGCGAGAAACTTCGATTGCACACCGACTGCCCAAGTTTGGCTTGGCGCGTCAAACGCGACAAGAGAGTATGTCGCAACGATTCTCATAGAATTTTCATCCTTTCGCATACTGTACCTCTTGTTACAAGCTTGCCCAAGTCCAGCTTGACATTGGCTATTTGGTCGGGCACACTATCTTTAATTGAAGCTTGCCTTAGTCGAGGATGGAAGTCAACGCATGACAGAATCGGTGGAGAGAACCGAGGATTTGGTGAAACTCGGGCGTTCGTCAGGCATTCCGCTTCTTGAGACTCCGATGAAAATCGGCGGGCCTCCGTTATCGGCGATAAGTGGGCAGCAAATGTTGCCAATTGGGGTGGCACCGCGGGGTATACTCGTCCTGAAGAGCAGGGCGAGTTTTTTGTCGAATGAGGGAGGAAACAGGTGGAAGAGATTGTATCGATTCGTCCTAGCGTGGCGGGAGTCGATCTGCTTGATCAACGTGACTTGCCACATGCGAAACGATACCTGCATTGCACCTCCGCCATGGATGTTATCGAGGCGATCCAGTCGTTGGCCGTAAGAGGGGCCCCTGCCATTGCTATCGCAGGGTTATATGGCCTTTGGGTTGAAGCCATCCGGTTGCAAAAGCACAACGACGGCAAGGGGTTGTGGCGTGATGCGGCGCAGCGAATTCTCAGGGCACGGCCGACCGCCGTAAACCTAGCCGCCAGTGTCGAGGACGCTATCGCACAAACCAACGGCATACCCTGGTCGCAAATGCCTCAATATCTTCGACGGCATGCGGATGCTTACATGGCGCAGGAGCAGATGCGAAATGAGCGTATGGCGGATTTTGGAGCAGATCTTTTTCGGCAACCTGTTAAGGTACTGACCCATTGTAATACGGGGTCACTGGCGACGGTGGGAATTGGTACGGCCCTTGGTCTCATACGTCGGATGCATCAACGTGATCTTCTAGAACATGTGTGGGTGGACGAAACGCGTCCTCTGCTGCAAGGTGCTCGTCTTACGGCCTGGGAACTGCAACATGATGGGATCCCAGCGCAATTGGTGACCGATAGTATGGCCGGTAGCCTCATGGGTCGAGGCTTGGTTGATGCGGTAATTGTGGGTGCCGATAGAATTGCGGTGAATGGAGATACCGCTAATAAGATCGGGACGTATGGCCTGGCTGTTTTGGCGCATCACCACGGGGTGCCGTTTTATGTGGTCGCACCGACCACAACGATTGATGCTAAAACGCACGAGGGCAGTGGGA
>JAKADJ010000022.1 GCA_021820645.1 Bacillota bacterium | reverse complement strand
GCGGGTAAAAACCCCTGTTGCCAGCTCGGAATGGGAGAAAATCCGTAACCACCAGTCGAAGCGGCGTTAGGGGCTGTGTACGCCTGAGCCACCGCCAACGGGAGGCCATTCAAGTAGTCACCACCCCAAGCTTTCGCGATGGCCGGAAACGAAACGCCTTCTAAATTCCCGGTATTGGAGTAGGTGGCCGGCGACGCCAAGTCGAGTCCCCCTACGGTTGTAATCCCCGGCTGACCGTCATTAGATTCCACACCCACGGGCCCCGGATCTCCTGATGCGGTCTCCCACGCGCCATTATCTCCACTCCCGTCAACGATGGTGATGCCCTCCGCATTACACGCCGCGACCAGGGTAGCCACCGTCGAGGCCGATTCCCCATAAAAGCCGTAACTCACGGATGCAATTTTCACCGTGGATTGCTGCGAGAGGGTTGTCAACATGCTCACGAAGGGGTCGGTGAAGGTACTCGCCGGATAGACATATTCATCAATAGGGGCCCCGGGGTTCACCGAAGCTAGGGCTTGTACGTCCAAATTGGATTCCGGATTGGTGGTTGTATCCGTCATCGTCGAGGTCGCCCCATCAAAATACTGGAACTGCACGGAAGGCATCGGGAGCGATTCCTGGGTCATGAGATTCGACAAATCGGTCATGGAGGGAATCTGTCCTTGCACGTACACTGCGACTGGGGGCCTTGATGCGACGGATGTTTTGGCAATTTGGTTGGCGCCTACTATCCTGTTAATTTCCGGACCCGACAGCGGCCCGAGCGTCGTGGCCGATCCCGTAAATTGGGGCATGCGGATGGCGAGCGATTGGGTGCTCCCGTCCCCCAGCGTCACAGTAATGTCTAAGGAGTCTCCCGAAGAAGCCGCCGCGAAGGCTGTGAGCGGCAGTTGCCATAGTTCGTGTTGGCTCGCCGGAAATCGTGCACCATAGCTATTCGCCGATAGCCCCATGGCCCCAACATTATTGGTGGCATCCTGGACGTTGGTGACATTGGTGATGGACAGCGGGGTCCCGTTAGCCGACTCTGCAGCTAAGGTGAGAGTAAAAGGAAGTCCCGCAGCCAGACTGCTCGTAAATCCCGGATTCCAACTCATGGCATAGACGGTGTCGCCGTTGCTGGCACTTTGTCCTGCGGCGAATATCGGCGATTCTTGTAGGTTGTAGGTACTGGCTAGACTCGACGCTAGAACGCTGGCTTGGTTTGGGAGTCCAACCAGAGGCGTAGACCTTAACGAAGTTTCGGGGCGAGACACCGTAGCTGCCCCCCGTCGTGCTACGGCTTTCACCGGGGCTATACCGGATATACTCCAGATAGCCGTCGCCACGGGCAATCCGGGACTAGATAAATGGGCGGGAATCACCGCATCCAGGACTAATCCTTGTAAGGTGCCGACGCGCCATCCTGCGGCCTTCAAGGCCGCTGTGGTTTGGCTAACCATGGCGCGAGTCGGCCCAAACTGTTGATCGACCTGATGCGGGCTCAGAAAATGATGATAACGAGGATTTCCTGGAGTGCTTACCGCTTGACTATACGCCTCAAGTTGCCGGATTTTGGCCGCTGAATCCACCACCACGGCCACTTCGCGCTTCGCGTTGTCTTTCACCAGCGCATGCAAGTTGGTGGTTAGCGACGGCCTAGTATAAAACGGGGACCCGGGCAATTCTTGGCGCGGAACCGATCCGAGCACATGGATCACTTGGGGAATGGGTATTTCGGTAACCGCAGCAACCGGCGACGCATAGACCAGCGCCATGGATATCACCAGGGCAGCCGTTGTCACATATCGTTTCACGGGGACATCCTTTCCTCAAACCTTCTACCGATCAAGCTACTGGTAGACAAAATTCGAGATAGACCCCTTGAATTCCTCTTTTGAACAATAAATGAATCTCGGGCATGTCGTGATGGATAAAGCAAAGGCCCCTCAATAGGGTGAATCGGAAGAGTTAGTTGGGCATCCTGGAGTCTCCCGAGGAAAGACCACGGCCCGCTCCGGATCGGGTGTTAGAGCGTGTCAATCCCTCACCCAGGCTCCGTTCCGCTATAAAGGCTTTTCAACCACGGTTTCCTAGCGGGACGGTTCGCGCCGCTCCCCAATCACGAATTGAAATACGGCTTTATTGTTGCCGGTCAGGCCTTTTAAGTGGATAAGCTTCCGTAACTGCGGATGAGATACCGTATCCCATAACTTCCCAAAGCACTCGTCAGCGAAGGCGCTCGTGAGTACCTCAATGCCCGTAAAATCCAGACGGATTGGATCTGTGGCGTCGATTCGAGCTTGCAACAAAGCACGCAACTGACGGCCTTGCAACCGACTCCCGAGCACCTTAGTTCCTAATAATTGATGAACATTCCACTCGGCGAAGCCGAGCTCCTCAGGGCTCAATCTTCTACCTCCCAGGTGTCGTCATCCAGAAAGTCTTCTCCGACAATGTCCTGCATGTCAATTTTCGCCTTCAAGTCCAAAGTCATTGAAATCAGGGTGCCGGGCCATCGGCACGCAATGGCCGTAAAACGTCGCTGCTTTTGTTCAATGCGAACCAATGCCTGACCACTCACCACGGTCATACGACTCGTGATCCCTTGATTTTCCACGATACGTTGCATTAAGTAAAGTCCATAGCCGGATCCATCGTCACCTTTTTTGGAAGACCATCCCCGCATCAAAGCCAGTTCCAAGGCTTGGACATCAGACCCCTGCCAGAGAGGATCTCCCTCCCGGACACTTTCACCGATACCCATGCCCATATCGCTCACCGCAATGTGCACCAGACCTCGCGTGGGAAAGACTTGCGCAAAGATGAGGCCTCCGTCACGTGCCTCCGCATGGACCAACACATTGCCCAAAAGCTCATTAATAGACCAAGCCGCGGCCCAACGCACGCCAGGGGCCAACAACGAATGGTCTAATATCTCCTTAATTCCCACGATGATCGGTTCAATTTCATCTTGGGAACGAATAAAGACGGCGGGAATGAAGCGCCCGTCAGAGGGATGTTCGGTAAAGGTGTGGTCCTCAGAAATTCCGAGAATCCGGGCCACGCGCATCCGTTGCAGATAGGATAAAACTTTTGGGGGCAACAAAGACGAGCGTGCATTGGTTTCGTGCATGACATGGATCAGCGCTAAAAGCCCCCCGGGCTCGACCCACTCCAGGTTATCCCAGGACACGAATGCGGGTTTCGAAGCCACTAATAACTTAGCCACCCACGAGTTGGGTCGGGATAAGGCCCGAATTAGGCTGTCTTCGGTCAGTTGGCTGGGGACTCGTATCATAAGAACTCTCCCTTGTTTTCGGCGTCTTAAGGGGCATGGGAGCCCTTGTGGCTCCCATGCGTTCGCTTTCTGGTATGCTTTAGGGGTGTACCGTGACCGCTGTTACTGGACTTTGCACTTCCAATTGACTGCGCTCTGCCGTGGTTTCGTTGGGCGGTGCGGTCTCGGGCCGAGCGTAAACCACGACATGCCAGATTCCTGGAGTGACCGCTGAGACCTGAAAATCGGGGTTGGTCGAATAGGCTCCACTACTTTGCCACCCATTTTGCGGGCTTTCAAACCAAAATTGGTAGATCGGTGTGGTAATCCCCGATACCTGGGCAGTAAGGCTAATGTTGCTTCCCACCGCAATTTGACTCGCCGTGGTCAAGGATGCCCAACCGTTTTGGCTGACGCTCCCCCCTGAACCGCCCACGTTGACTGGCGGCCCCACGGTCACCACCGCCGTAGTCGATTTGGCTTCGTATTGGGCCTGCTGGGCCGAGGTCTCATGCGACGGTGACGTGGCTTCCCGGGCGTACACCACCACGGAGAGAAAACCATTGCGTGGCGGAATGATCGATACCGTACTCTTCGCCCCGAAACTTCCCGAATTGTGCCAGGACCCGCCTTGCATCGCCCACCAAAATTGATAGACCGGGCTTTTAAATCCACTCGGTGTCGCCGAGACCACGAGCGGCAAGGTGGCCGCTGCTTGACTCGACGTGTTGAGCGCGACGGTCTGACCGGCCGCGTTGGCGTAGCCCGCGTTATTGCCGATCGGGCGGTCCACCCAACTGACCGTTAGCGGCGTGCTTTCTGTGGACAATATGGCCGCAAACTGTTGGGAGATTGCCGTGTGGTGCGTTATGGTCGTACTCACGGTGGTCCCGCTCGTAATGGTGTTAATGATTTGATTCGTCGTCACATTAATGATGGATAACGATTGCCCGCTCGCTAACGCCGAATGGGTCGCTGCCATTAAGGTCACGGCTTGTCCGGTTCGGGCCTGGGGTTCGGTCGCATAGAGCGCTACTGGTCTACTCGTGACGGCTGTGGTATTGGCATCGGCGCTAATCCCGGCGGGAATCGCTAGGAATCCCGCGGTAAGAAGTGTTGCCGCACTGAGTCCGGTACTGGCTTTGAGCATCATGCTCGAAAATCGAAACATTGGTATCCTCCTAACAAATTTCCTAGAAATAGCAATTCGAGGAACCCACCAAATATTCCTCCATCGGGTTAAACGTTTTTTGGCGGAAAAGGTTTCCAAATGTCGAAAAGACGAAATATGTGCTTGCGCATTCTTTCACCTTCCAAGACGATCGGGAAATTTTGTGCATCGTCTCGACCCCAGAGATCCATCGGATAACCGACCCACGTACCAACGCCCCCGGGCCGCGACTAACTTAGCGCATGGGCGGCTAATGATGATAGGCCTCTCCCGACCGATAGTCGAGACTCCAAAAAAATTTTGGGGCTACCTCTTGACATCGATTCAACGCGACGATTATGCTCACAGTGTACTGTGCGTACCGGTACACATGGTACACAAATCCAGATGGGAGATGGCCATCATGTGGTTTACTGTCGACCCCCGCTTGCCCACTCCCGTGTACCAACAAGTTGTGAATGGCGTCAAAATTGCAGTGGCTAAGGGCATCCTCCAATCCGGCGAAAAGCTTCCTTCGGTCCGGGAATTAGCCACGATGATGACACTTAACCACAATACCGTAGCCAAAGCCTATCAACAATTAGAACGCGAGCGCATCATCGAGGTGATCAAAGGTCGGGGCACCTATGTGGCACCACCCAATGCGCTTTTGGATCGGCAAGACCGCATAGAAAACCTGACGGCGATGATGCGGCACATCTATGTCGAGTCGCACTACTTACAGCTATCTGAAGAAGATCTGGTGTCCATGTTCCGTGAGGTGATAGAGGAATGGGAGAGAGGGGCAACCCCTTTATGAAAAATGTCATTGCCATGCATCATGTCTCAAAAACCTTTCGAAGCACGAAGGCCTTGGCCGACGTTACGTGGGAAGTATCGCCTGGCTCCATTTATGGGCTCATCGGCGCCAATGGTGCTGGCAAGAGCACCTTGTTGCAACTTGCCCTAGGGGTGCTGTGGCCGGATCATGGCGATATCGCCATCTTGGGTGAGAGCTTAACGCGAGACAGCGCCGCCTTGCGCCAAAGAGTCCACTATGTGGCCTCCGGCCGCCCCATGGTGCAAAGTTTCCGAGTCGAGGAATGGCTCCATTATGTCCGACTCCTTTACACTCGATGGGATCCGGCCCTATGTGACACCCTGTTGTCCGCACTGGAGATAAACCCCGAGAGGACCCTTGGACAACTCTCGCAGGGGACCCAAACGAGCTTGCAGCTTCTAATCGGCATTGCCGCCCGACCTGATTTGTTGCTGCTCGACGAGCCTACCAATGGGCTCGATGTGGTGGTCAAACAACAAATCCTCCAATTCATCATCGATATGGCCGCCGATCTGGGCACCACGGTAGTGATTGCCACGCACAATATCCAAGATGTCGAACGCATTACGGACACCATCGGTGTCCTGTATCGCGGTCACTTTGTGCTTCAAGAGGAGTTAGACACGATGAAATCCCATTGGCACCGAATCCAAGTCGTGTTCCCCGGAAAATGGCCCGATGGCATTCATAAGGCTGGCCCAATTACCCAGGTAGAACGCCGTGGCCACGTCGCACAAATCACGGTCGAAGGCGATCCCGCTCCCGTCATGATGAAGCTTCAAGAAGCCGGGGCCTCTTTGATTGAGCCGGTAAATATGGACCTCACCGAAATCTTTCGGTCGATCCTGGAAAAGGAGGGCTACTCCCGTGAAGCACTACGCTGGACCACCCTCTAACTGGCTTCTGGATGCCGCCCGATACCGCGAATGGCGGACCAATCGCGTGATTTATGGGTTTACCGGGGTGGTCATGTTCTTACCTTGGTTGTACCATTTGGTCCTGTTGTTTCAAATACAAATATACCCGGCCGTTGCGGGGTACCGTCACCAGATGGCAGGCGCTCTAATTGGATCCTACCTGGTAGCGCACTACTCTCTCATCGATTTCGGAATGGTCATGGCGGGCCTCTTAGGCATTGCGGTATTCTGGAACGATCGGATAAGGGGACACCTGAACTACGTGTTAGAGGGTCCAGTGCCTCGACGTCAAGTGCTGTTGGCCAAGGTTTGGTATAGCATCCCGACCATAGTCTTGGCGAACCTGGCCATTATCGCGCAATTGCTACTCATCGCGTGGGGCTACCAGGTGCCCATCGCTTGGGGAGCGATGGTGCTACGGGCCGGCTTTTTGATCTGCATGCAAATCGGCATGGTTGCCACCGCGCTCGCCATTGGCACCGCCGTGGGGAGTGTCATATTCACCGCTGTCGGTACTCTCTTGGCCGCCACTAGCCCCTTGGTCCTGTCCAGTCTGGTTCAACGCTTAGCGGGACCATGGCCCATTGTGCTCCGAGGGGGATACTACGTACCCGAAGCTCCCCACTGGACTGTGATCCTCACCCAGGGCATTTCCCATCTCTCTCCATTTTCCAGTGGCTATCCGACAACGGCATGGACCACGCTTCTCTTTAGCGTGACGGCTCTCGTGTGGGCCGCACTGGCCCTCTGGATGGCGCGAGGCTGGTGGGATCGAGCGCCTCGAGAGCGTTTTGGGGAACCTTTTTTCTTCCCCTGGCTCTGGAACCTCTATTATGGCTTCCTGTCCCTCTTCTCCGCCTTTGTGGGGGCTGCCATTGTGCAGCATCTCACTAGATGGTCAATATGGTCCATTGCGATCCCGCTGTGGATTATCGGGTGGTTTGTCTGGCGCGGCATCACGATCTGGATGGGCCGTTGGGCCTGGCGGTGGGGGCCTGGGGTCTAACCGGTTGCTGTCATCTTGGGATTTTTCCGCTTTCGGATTTCAAAAATTAGGAGGTAAGTTATGCAAGATTCTGACGTGATGATCGATATGCAAAGGGTCACCAAGCAATACGGCCGGGTAGCAGCGGTGCGTGATCTCTCGTTTCAGGTTCGACGCGGCGCTATTTGCGGGTTTTTAGGCCCCAATGGGGCGGGCAAGACCACCACTCTGAGGATGCTTTTAGGCTTGACCCATCCCACTGCCGGAACCATTAAAATTCAAGGCATGGACGTGGTCCAGAATACCCAACAGGCGCTCGACTCAGTGGGTGCGATCATCGAAGAATCACATTTTTACCGCTACCTCACCGGAGAACAAAATCTCCGCCAAGTCCTTCGTTTACGCGGCTTAGCTGTGAGTTCTAGCGCCATCCGCGAGCATTTGACCAAGGTGGGTTTGGAGGAGGCAGCGCGGCGGCGTGTCAAAGGATACTCACTGGGAATGCGTCAACGCTTGGCCCTGGCGCTAGCGATGTTGCAAGAGCCCGATATCCTAATCCTGGATGAGCCCATGAATGGGCTGGATCCGGCCGCGATGCGAGACTTTCGCCTGCACTTATTAGAGCTGTCGAAATCCGGGGTCACGATCCTCCTGTCTAGCCACATCCTCACAGAAGTCGAACAATTGGCGACCCAATTAATTTTCATCAATCAGGGGCAAGTGGTCGGGACCGAAGATCCCGGGAATAAAAAAGAGGTCAGGGCCCTGATTCGGGGTCGTGATAGCACCCTGCTTGGTGCCTGGCTCGACGCCACGCACCAAGACGCCGATGCTTTGGAAGATGGCGCCTACGCCGTCCGGTTACAGGCGCCAGATCATGTCGCCGAGCTGATTCGAGCCGCCGTGAATGCCGGCATCGATCTCTTAGAAATTCGGCCCTATACGAGAAATCTGGAACATCAATATATGGAGCACATGGCTCTGACTCAAGGAGGTCTATCATGACGTCACGCCGCTTGTTTCCCGCGTTGTTTCACAATGAACTCGAAAAGATCTGGGCCCATCGCGGTCGCGTCCTGATTATTGCCTTCATCTTGCTGGTGTTTGGAGGAAGCTTCATCGCGTACCGGAATTATGAAGGAACCCAAAATGCGTATCGATCGGAGATTTCGTCGGCTAAGTCCCAAATCACCCAACTGAAAAAACAATTGACTGGGGCGCAGGGATCTCAGAAAAAGGCACTCCAAGCCCAACTGCAAACCCAAGAGACAATTTTGCAGCAAACACAACAAAATACCTTTGAGACGGTTCAGGTACGGCCCCAGATAGCAAATCTCAAGCAATCCATGAAGACCGCACCGGCTCCCTTTAAAGGGACCTCAAAAGAGCAGCTAGCCATGGACCAGTACCGAATTCAGCATGGGATCACGCAGTATCAACCCACCAGCCACGGCGGCTATCGCCTGGTGGGGCAAATCTTCTCGGGCTTAGCCATGATTCTCATTGCCCTGGTCGCCTTGGCTATTTCGGCCGACCGAGTCTCCTCGGAATTTGAGGCGGGCACCTGGGGTGGGCTCTTACTGCATGCCCCGAGACGACGCCCCGTGTATCTGGCTAAACTCTCTGCCTCTCTAACCGTCATCTGGTCCTTTATGGCGGCCTCCGCCCTGGGTTTCTTTGTGGTCGCCGGGCTCCTCATGGGATTCGGTAGCCCCAACAATCCTCATGTGGTGTCATTACACGTGTCTAGCGTCGGCCAAGTCGTGATCCCGGTTCAGCACTTTCATATTCTCCCGCAATGGTCCTATGACGGTTTGTCGTTGGGATTGGCCATGCTCGCGATCGGGGCCCTAGTCAGTATTTTCCTGGCCCTATCGATGCTGACCCGGTCTACGGTCTTCTCCTTAATTGTGGGTGCCGTACTGGTCTTAAGCAATGTGCTTGCCCATGCCCTAGGCTCCCTGGCTCTCATGGACCCTGCGATTCATTTGCCCCTGATGTCCGAGTGGACGCGGTCATTGGCCATGCAATACAATATGACCTCCCTCTCGTTAAAAACGGGCCTTGCCGTTTTGTTGGGGTGGACGGTCGTCGCCATCGGGTTTAGTCTCTGGTTTACGAAGAAGCTTGACCTCTAATTCCTCGGTAACAACCAGAGTATCCGCATACGAGGCTCAGTCGGACCACCAAGCGATGAGGGATGGTCCCCTCATCGCTTAGTTAATGGAAGAGGTGTCGCTTCGTGGCAACTGGCCGCCGCCGGCAACAGCTTTCCGGGATTAAGAAGTCCCATGGGATCCCATGCCTGTTTCAGGGCATTTTGGGCCGCCAAGTCGGCTTCGCTAAATTGTTTTCGCATCTCTTCGAGTTTTTCAATGCCAACCCCATGCTCCCCGGTGATGCTCCCCCCAAATTCCACGCACGTGGCCAAAATTTCGGAACCCGCCTGGATAACCCGCCCCACCATTAGAGGATCTCGTCCATCGTAGAGTAGTAGCGGATGAAGGTTGCCATCCCCGGCATGAAACACATTGGCAATGCGCACATCGTAGCGTGTTGCAATGTCCGCAATACGCGCCAAAGTTTCGGGTAACCGACTCCGGGGGATCACCCCGTCTTGTACGTAATATTGAGGAGATATGAGACCCATGGCGCCAAATGCGGTCTTACGGTTCGCCCACCAGCGCGTCTTCTCTTCCACGGTCTCAGCTTGGCGTACCTCACGCACCCGGTGGCTACGCAACATGATCTCGACCGCATTCGCGGTCGCCCTCACCTCATCTGCCTGGCCATCGATCTCGATTAAGAGCACCGCCGCCAGGTTCTTGGGATAGCCAACCGGGTACGGTCCCTGTTCTACTGCTTCGATGGCCAATTGATCCATCATTTCGAGGGCAGCGGGAATAATGCCGGCCGCTACGATGTCCGAGACCGCCTGACTGGCTTCGGCCACGTCATCAAAGAGGGCCAAGATGGTCTGGCTCGCCGCAGGTTTTTTAGTCAAACGCAACCAGAGTTTGGTCGCAATTGCCAGGGTTCCTTCCGATCCGACCAGAAGGCCGAGCCAGTCGGGCCCGTCGACTTCCCCCGTGAGGTTCCCGAGCTGCACCACCTCACCCGCTACCGTCACGACTTCCGCTGCCACCAGGTGATTGACCGTGACCCCATACTTGAGGCAATGAGGACCTCCGGAGTTCTCAGCAAAATTGCCGCCAATAGTACAGGCTTGCTGTGACGAGGGGTCGGGAGCGTAAAAATAACCATAGGGATCCACGGCGCGCGTAATATCTGCATTCACTACTCCCGGCTCGACGACCACCACCTGGTCCTCGGGATGGATCAGGAGAATCCGGTTCATCCGCGACAGGTGAAGAATGGCGGCCCCCCCAAGGGGCGTGGCGCCGCCAGAGAGGCTGGTACCGGCCCCCCGCGCTAGAAAAGGAATTCCTGCCCGCGTCAGGACTTTGACGATGGCCCGGATCTCTTCAGTCGACCGCGGTAGCACAACACATCGCGTCTGCGCTTCGACCACTGTATATCCGTCACAGGAGTAGGGCAAGAGCGCCATGGGATCCGTCAGCACGTACCGGGATCCCACAATGAGCTCTAACTCCCTGATCCACCCGTCGACCCCCATACCTACACCTCCTCACCCTAAGATTTGTTCGGGATCATAAACCTTTTTAAGTCGCTCCCAGGCATCGCTTAATATGGGTACCACCGAAATCCCTAAATCCGGTCCGTTGAGCACCCGGATGACGCCTTGATAGGTGCCGATGGCGCTCCCCAGCGCTTGCGCCGTACCCAGATTACTGGTTCCGTAAAACCGTCCGGATTGCCATTCGACGACCAAGAACCCACTCTGTGCTTTTTTAAGCAAGGATTCCATGGAGGTTCTAGGAACGGCGCCGCGAAAGATCACGGGGGAATCTTTCCAAGTACCCCCGGCAAACAAGGGAAGTTCATGTCCTCCCACACCGAGCGCCGTCGCCAGCGTTTTAATGGTTTCGCGCCGACCATGCCATTCCGCACGGAGCCGGTACCCCCCATTCTCGCTATAGCTTATCGCCAGGCAAGCCCAAGGCCATGCCAATTTTCGTAGTTCTTCTGCACGCTGGCAGAGTTCGGTCAGTGCTCCGTCCCACACCCAGGTCCAAACTAGAGGAGGTCGTGGACTCACTTTAATGGTGACTTCGGTAATAACCCCAAGCGCTCCCCGGGTCCCCATAAAAATTCGGGGAAGATTGTACCCCGCGACGCTCTTCACCACACGGGACCCCACTTGGATGGCCCCGAGACCTGGGGTGAGCACTCTCAGCCCCAAGATACGGTCCCGAAAGGGGCCGTATCCCCCTTGCCAAATCCCGTCCACACCCGCTGCAAGCGCGCCTCCCAGGGAATCGTCTTTCCCATCGGGTAGCCCCCAGGGAATCCATTGCTCGCGGGTCGCCAGGACTTGGTTTAGAGCTGAAACGGTCAATCCCGCCTGCGCGGTGACCACCAAATCGGATGGTTCATAGGCCACGACACGATCCCAAGCACCCATCGGGTACCCGGTTCCTGGTTTCGGCTCCCCAAGGCCCCGCTGTCCACGTCCCAGAATGCGAAGCCTGTGACCCTCACGATGTGCCTCATCGAAGACCGCTAAGAGGTCGCTTTCATGTGGTGGCCTGTCTTTTCGAATCATCTGCGGCCTCCTTTTGCGTTCTCGTCCCGATGCGTGTTGTGTTAAGACGCACCGGGCTCGAAGAAGCCCGCCCGACGATAGGACTCCCAGACCAGATCAAGGGGGTGAATGGCGGTGGGGCCTTCAGGGTCGTCGGCCAGTCTCGATTGGATCTGCATCAAACACCCGGGATTGGCCGCCGCCACCCACGACACCGCCTCGGGGATGTTACCAATCTTGCGATCGAGCAATTGCCCGGCCATTTCGGGGTGGGTTAGATTGTAAATCCCGGCCGACCCGCAACAGCGGTCTGATTCCGCCATCTCCCGGATCGCATACCCCGCACGAGTTAGCAAGTCCCGTGGTTCTTGCCGAATCCCCTGCGCATGGGCCAAGTGGCACGGATCGTGGACGGTGATGACGGAGCCGGCTACCGATATCCGGGGCAGGGAGGATTTCGCTAAAAGCACCGTAGCATCCACCACTGCGGCCTCAAAGCGCCGTGCGCGGGCCCGCCAGGGGTCTAATGGTTCAAACAAGCCGGCATATTCTTTGAGCGTGGTCCCGCATCCGGCCGCATTCACCACAATGGCCGACGCTCCCGATGCCTCAAACGCTTCGATATTGGCTTGAGCCCACTCGCGCGTCACAGTCGGATTCCCACCATGCATATGAAGAGCCCCACAACATCTTTGGGTTTCGGGCAGCACCACCTCGAATCCGGCCAATTCTAAGAGATCGGCCGTATGGAGATTGGTATCGGCATAGACCGCATCCATGACGCACCCCACGAACAGCATGGCGCGAGACGTGGCATTAGGCCGAGGAGACTGTGTCGGCCGCCGATAGCGGCTGAGTCGTCGCGGAATTTTTCTAGGAATCCCACGAGCCAGATTTCGGGCCGGTATAGGCACCATACGCATCCGGGTCACGAAAGATCCCACGATAGGCCATTGACTCCAACGAGCCAGGCGTTGTAACCAGGAAATGCCGTGAGGTGAGCCAAGAAAGAACGTCAATGGTTGGGACAAGCGTTCAAAGCCTGCAACGGGACCGCTCTGGATTTGCCGCCCCTCTTCCCTCAGGTCCGCGCGCCAGGCTTCCACCAAATGTCCGGTCGGCACATGCGCAGGACAGACTGCCTCGCAGGCCCGACAATCCAGGCAATCATCCAAGTATTCGATGGTGATGGGATTGATGGCGCTCGCATCGTCCTCTAGAGCCTTTAATAAAAAGATACGTCCGCGCGGCGATTCGCCCTCGATTCCGGTTTCTAGGTAGGTTGGGCACGAGGAAAGGCATAAACCACAATGTACGCACTGACCAGTATCCACTAATCTCGCCCCCCGCATGAGAACTTCCGACCCGTTGTCATCGATCCACTATTCTCAATTTATTCGGTTGATGGACCCGAGAATCCTGCTTAATCCCATGGATCCCAAAGAGTTTTCACATCGCCGCGACAAGATCCGTTGCCCTTGCCGGCCCAACCGGAGATACCTGGTTCTTCGGCGTCGGCCTCCCCTGGTCGGGAGGACAATTGCCGCCGGGTAACCTTTAACGGCCCCATGCCGTTATATGAGCAACATAAGGCACACGATTCGGGAGGAATTGACCATGACGCGAAGAACGTATCTCACCCCGTTGGCGGGAGTGGCCGCACTGCTTGTGGCAGGATGTGGCACCACCACACCCTCGGCCTCCGCTAAGATTAGCGCCTCGTCCCGGTCTAATGCGCCAGTTCCCAGCAACGTACCGAAAAAGACCAGCACGGGCTCCCAATCTGCGGCACCGGCCCATACCAAAGCGATGACATTGGGCGCGCTTACTCTACGCATTCCTGACAGTTGGAGCCTCGGGTCCCCCACTTCGGATCCAGCGCCAGGGGCGAGCCAGCTCACCGCAACGTCAAGCGCGGGAGACAGGGTCACCATTCACCGACTGACGCCCGTGGCGGGCGATGCCTTTATCCTTCTACCGCAGTTGCCAAAACCTCAGGGGTTGACGCACAACACCAATAACCGAAGCCCTTACTTTACCGAATCCCAACAGACGATCAGTGGAGTGATTAATGGGTCATTTTCTGAACTCACCAGCACCGGCACCGAGTATATGGTAACGATCGAGGTGCCGTCCAACCCACCGCACCGTGTTGGCACGTTGCTGCAGTCGATTCAGGCGCCAGCCCCGGCAACCGTCACCGAAGCCGTCCACCTTCTGGCCGAAAAATCACGTGCTACCACCGGAATTCCGCTAGTATCTGCCCAGTCTGGCACCAATCGCTGGATGCTGGCGGGCGGCCAACCCGCCACAGCACAAGAAGGCTGGTTTCTCTTTCGCTCTCGCACGAATGGATCCCATTGGTCCCTGATTGGCAACACCAGTTGGTCCGCCAATGGACCAACCTTCCCGAATACGGTGGGAAGTCCAGCGATGCTCTTTTGGAATAGCCAGGATGGGATCATCGTTCAACCATCCTACGCCTCGTCCGCAGTAACAGTGTTTTGGACCCGAAATGGGGGCACCTCGTGGCAGAAAACTGTGATCTCGTTGCCTCAGTCCATCACGGTGTTTAAGGCGCCGCACTTGAGTCGAGGAATTGGTGGCCAATTAACGATGACGGTAATAACCAATACCAAAACCACCATGACCTTTACTAGCCGGGACGGAGGATCGACCTGGGCCCAAGAATAATAGCGCCCGGGTCAACCGTCCCTAGCGCTCCGGAAAGATTTACCAATCGTCATTGGCGGAACCGCGACAGACTTTGGGACAACCAACAAAGGCTCCCCATCCGCAATCGGTTCCATTCCTCGCTTTGACGTGATGGTTCCATCATTTAACCCCGCGTAATACCAAAGCCCGGACCATTTTTCGAATAGGGGATTTAATGGGTTTAGGCACAAATCGAGCCACAAAAAGAACCAACCGCACCGGTTTACTCTGGAGCAATCGCTCGCGTAGCCAAATTTCATGGGGCAGATTGTCATAGCCTCGTGATGGTAAGGTGAGTTCGCGATCTAACACGAAGGCCCCGCTGGTCCCGAGTAGCTCCTCGTGTTTTCGCCACAGTTGCCGATACATGGTGACTCGACGCTCATAGGTGGTGGTCCGCACCATCGAGGAGTTGTGTACCCGGTAGATATAGCCTTCGCGAGGGAGCACCTCTCCGGTATATCCCGCCTTGGCAAACCGAATCGCCAGGTCCCAGTCTTCCCAGCCAAACACGAAACTTTCATCGTAGCCTTGGAGCGCTTCAAACACCTCGCGATGAATGATAAGTCCCGCATGCGCTTGGTTTTCTGCCAGGATCGTGGGCAAGTAGATATCCTGGGGACCCCAAAGCCCTTTAATCTCGCCCCAGTAGCGAAGAATTGGGTACACCGCGGAGAGCTCGGGGTGTGCCCGGAGCGCCGCCACTCCGTCCCGGATCAGGTTTCGTTGTAACAAGTCATCGGCATCACAAAACGCTAAGTACTCCCCGGCGGCCATGCGGGCTCCATAATTC
>JAKADJ010000418.1 GCA_021820645.1 Bacillota bacterium | reverse complement strand
AGATGAGGGTATCAGTATCAGTTTTGGTCTCAATGGCCATGGGGGGGACTCCCTTCCGAATACGATTGCCAAATTGCGATGGCATGTTCCAATAACAGGATAAGTTGGGTCCGATCTTCCGCGCTGAAGTCTTCCAGCACCCGTTTCACGTCGCCTAAACGTTTTCGCGTGCGTTCTTGCAACCATTGTTGGCCCGCTGGGGTAATCTGTAGTTCATGGCGCCGTCGATCGCTCTGGGAAAGGTCGATGCGCAAAAACCCCTTGTCTACCAGCGTATTCACTAACTGACTGGCTGTAGGTGCCGACACGGAGAGGAGCTGCGCTAATTCCGAGACGGAGATCCCATCATGTTCGGCGGTCAGCCGTAACGCGTGTGTCTGAAAGCGTGTCGGCGCCTCAGGAGGACGTTCGGCCCGACGTTCCACGAAAAAAGCAAAGGCGTGCTTTTGCATTTCAACGACCCGTCGCATCGCCTCGTCAACAGATAACGGCGCAGGATAATCCATAGTGCCTCCTAAACTTTAGGACATACTAAAATAATAATTAAACGAACCAATCCATGTCAACCGCGTATGGCTCTTGAGCGATTACTGAAGGTCGTGGTATGATAAAGTTCCGAGGTGCTGGCGTAGCTCAATCGGTAGAGCAGCTGATTTGTAATCAGCAGGTTGCGGGTTCGAGTCCCATCGCCAGCTCCACAAAATTTGAAGCCCCCAAGCGATTGTGGGGATTTTTGTTTTGCGACAATTGCGGAATCTACAGCGGAACTTACACCTTAATTCCCAGGACGTACCGCGACAAGAGCTTTTTCGGAAACACGACGTCTTCGGATGAAAATAGCGGATGCCGACTCTTCGTGGCAGGAGGTCCAGAAGCTTGTCGCCTGACGGGGTTCTCGGCTTTGGGTCTTGTATGGAGGACATGAGAGCGCACACATTAAAAGGTGCTGTTGGCATTAAGGAACGCAGTTCGCGATTCGTCGGTCACTATGCTTGGTCGGCGGGGCCATCGCAATCGCGTAGTCAACGCGGCTGTGATCGTTTGTCCCGTAAGACTGTCCGTGGGCCGTGCCGGGTTTGCCTCTCAAAGGACGAAAGGGTAGGCTTTCCTCCGCGCTCGGGTCAAAAAATTCCCAGCCGACAAAATAGGTTGTGTCAATATAGTGCTTTTATCTCTTAGCCATCCACGCTGGGATGGGAATATCTTCGATACGCGGACAGGGAGAAAAGGGCGGCAACAGTCCGGCTCATGGAGCAGCCGAACAGCCTCTTTCGGGGGACCGGAATGGTCGCGGAGTTCGCCAGTGGAGATGCCGATCTTCACCATGCTCCGAGTTTTCGAACGCTTTGACCGTTCTCGGCGTGGGACGGTCGCAAGCAGGACATCACTTCGCCCACCGCGAAATGTTTCGCTATGAGTCGGTGGGGGGAGCGTATACTCATGGCAACAACCTTGGAGTCCGCGGGCGGACCGATTGTCAAATGGGCGGGAGGAAAGCGCCAACTAGTGCCCCGTCTCCTCGCTTCGCAACCTCCCTTGTGGAGCCGATACATGGAGCCGTTTGCTGGCGGTGCAGCGTTATTCTTTGCATTGAGACGCCCCGGGTCGTATTTGAGTGATACCAATGGGGATTTGATCCGGTTATACCAGGTAGTCCGGGATCGGGTGGAGGATCTGATCGACCAGCTGATAAGGATCCAGAGGGATTATCGGGCACTTTTACTGGAGGACCAGGCCGCCTATTTTTATGCGCTGAGGGACCGTTACAACGCACGCCGGTCGGATAGTCTTGAGCAGAGTGCTCTCTTTTATGCCTTGGGGCGTCTGGCGTTCAACGGACTGTACCGAGTTTCGGCGGATGGGCGCTACAATACGCCTTTCGGCCGCTATAAGAATCCCGACCTGGTCCGAGCGGATGTCTTACGCGCGGCGCATCGGATTTTACAGGATGCGGCTATAGTCCATGCTGATTATCGTGCTGCCGGGGCGTTAGCCGAGAAATCGGACTTCGTCTATATCGACCCGCCCTATGCACCTTTGTCCAAAACCGCCAACTTTACTGGATACACCGCGAATGGGTTTGCCTGGAAGGATCAAGTTGCCCTTGCGGAGTGGGTGAGGGAGATGGCAGGTCGCGGCGTATACGTGATGGCATCGAACGCCGACATTCCCGAAATTCATGAACTGTACCGCGGGTTCTGGATTCAGGTCGTGCCCGTCCGTCGGGCTATCAATTCCGATGCCACCAAGCGAACCGGGGCGACGGAGGTCCTCATCACCACCTATCCTGTTGACGGGGTCGTCCGTGCATAGCGGGCCGCAGAGGGCGCGCCAGAACATGTCCACAGTGCCATGCCCGCCTCAAGGAGGCCGTTTCGCTCGTGTGATATCGCTGAGGACATGGATACCAAAGGCGGGTATTGCGCCCCTCTCGGTGAGCCATGTTCCTCAACGGTGCCGTGCCGTATAGAAGGCACGGTGAACCGGTCGGGCCCATAACCGCAAGTCAGTAGCGCGAACCATTTTACGATGTCTTGCTCCTTCAATGTTGAAGCTTGGGATACGGTCGTGCGGCCCGGGTGGGGTGATCATTTTGATGTCCACCATCGTCTGTCGGGTCATCGTGACGACTTCCGGCGGGGACCAAAAAATTAAAGATGATCCCGCGTGGGTGGACGTCGGTTCCGAGTGGGAGGAATAACCATGCGTACCACGTCCGTTCACTAATGGCGGTGCCATTGCAGCGCCTCGACCGCCGGCTCGAAGAAGCGGATAGGGTCGGTCACGTCTGCGGCCCGGATGCCTGAAAGCTTCCGTCGATGACAGGAGTTCCGCACCCACAACAACCTCGAC
>JAKADJ010000417.1 GCA_021820645.1 Bacillota bacterium | reverse complement strand
TCCGTCCAAAACTCGTGCCCCAGGAATCGAGGTCACAATGGCGGTCATCCTTTAATGTATTGGCTGAGGCCATTCATGAAAGAAAACCGTCCTCAGCCCAGGAGGTTCCCAAAACCCCTCATCTAGAGGCCGTGGCCGCCGAATTGCACCATATGACCCAAACAGCCAAAGAGTTTTCGCCCTAAACGGAACAACTATCATCTTGCACGACAGTGCAAGACATGGTAAGCAATTAGTAGTTTAGTTCTCTTGTGGGAGGAGTTACCCATTATGGCTCAAAAGGCCTAAAAGGTCCGGGATATCCGGTTGCGTAGTTTCGCCCACCGCAATTTGACATCAATCATTGGAGGAATTAAGTGTGGCGAGCGAAAAAAGCAAGGGCCATCATCCATCCGTGCTGCTGCCTCCTAGCGAGGCGAACGGATTTCCATTTTTTAGTTGGGCAGGATTAAGGATTACCCATGCTAAAGATGGCGAAGCGCAGATTGAGTTGGACGTGGCTCACCATCATCGCGGGGGCGGTGGTACTGAGGCCGTTAACGGTGGGATAGTCGCCTACATGTTTGACGGGTTGCTAGGCGTCGCGGTGCGATCGGTTTGGGAGGAAGATGTTGTGGGTCAGGTTACGGTGAACCTTAACATCCAATATCGGCAAATGCTCCATGCTAAGCAAGTGGTAATAGGCAAAAGCCGGGTGACAACACGAGGGCGGTCGACCGTTTTCGCTGAAGGAGAAGTGTATAACGATGCCGGCCAAGTGGCCGCATCCTGTACAGGAATTTTTCGATTGTTTCGGGAACGTCGTGCTAAAACGTAAAGTGCATACACAGTGGAAATGGTGGCTAGTCCTTTTCGGGGTGGCCACCATCTTCGCTACCAGTCCACCGATTTTTACCCTTAATCATATGGTGAGCTATCGTTTGCACGAGCTTGGGGTCCAGTGGACAGTCTTGAACGTGGTGTGGATTTTGGGCGGACTGCCGCTGACATTGTTGGTCGTCGTGATTGTCGCGATGCGGTCTGGCGGTCGACGGGGTGTGTGGTGGGTCACGTATTTTGTCTTAATGGGACTGGTCGAATTGTTGGTCAAACATTTTATCGCCACGCCGTTTCCGGTCGCCGTAGCGGCGCCCGCCCCCTGGCCGCGTCTTGAACAATTAACCAATGTGGAACCTTCGACGGTTCTATATCTGGTCAAACCAATTTTGGGAACGACTACGGGGGGGACAGGTCCAGGATTTCTTCGAGGCAGTTTTCCTAGTGGGCATGTTCTGCGGCTGACCTATGCGGTGGGCGCAACCTTACCCCCGCGGTACTGGAACGCCCTTGTGGCGGTGGCCCTGGTTGCCGCTTTAGCCGTTGTGGCCACCGGCGGCCATTGGTTGTGGGATACCGTTGGGGGATTTTTGTTGGCGCGATTTTTTTTGGCGTTGATGGTGTCCTAATCCGCAACGGTTGGGGATATGGGGGGGTTGGGATAGCTAGTCCAGTCGCTCCAACTCCCTGGATATAAACGCGCTACGTAGCCCAAACGGTGTAAGGCAAGGGCATTAACACATGCGCTGACCCCGGAACCGCAGTACACGATGGCGCCATGAAGGCTTTCGGATCGTAGTGGGGTGTGCAGAGTCTCCTGTAGCGTGTTACGGTCAATGAATTGGGAAGGTTTTTGTACGGTTTGATACCATGGTAAATTGCGTGCGCCGGGAATGTGGCCGGGTAGCGGATCGAGGGGCTCAGTTTTGCCAGCATACCGGTCCGGGTCTCGGGCATCTAGCATCATCGGTAAGTGGCCTTCAGACATCCAGTGTAAAATATCCTCGCGTCCGACAATCATGTCAGGATCTGGGGTAGGGTTCCAGGGCGCAGCAGGCTCGATGGCATGGGGCAGTTGGGATGTGACGGGCAGTCCATGCTGTTGCCACTGCGCAATACCTCCTTGGAGAACGTACGTGTGGTGATGGCCAAAATAATTCATCAGCCACCAAAAACGGGAGGCTCCGACGCCGTCTTCGTCATAGGCAACCACATTGGTTGAGGTGCCCACCCCGATCCGTTGCATGAGGGACGACCAATGGTCAGCCGAAGGCAATGGGTGGCGGCCACCATGCGTGCCTTTAGGTCCAGACAGGTCTACTTCCATATCCATAAACCAAGCCCCGGGGATATGAGCGTGTTGATATGCTTGATGGGCAAGAGTGGGATGGGCAAGAGACCAACGACAATCGACCACCACCCAGTGGGTGTCACCCAAGTGCGAGAATAGCTCCTGACGCGTGATTAGTGGATCGTGTGAAGCATATGGCATAAGAAACGCCCCTTTCAGTATGGTGTCACAAGAGCCAACGATAGTGTACCGAATTACGACGAAGGTGAGGCCAAATGTCATGGAAAAAATCGGACAAGGGGTGTGGAAAGTTCATTGCCCCGGGCGTACGTTACCCCCCTATCTAGGAACCGAATGCTATTTTATTGTCGACCAAGGGCAAGCGATTGTCATTGACACTGGTGATGGTGGACCGCACGCTCAACAGGCGCTCGATTGGGGATGGAAAACGCTCGGGCATCCAACCGTTGTGGCCATCTACGTCACGCATCATCACCTCGATCACTCGGGAGGAGCGGGATGGGCCACGAAACACTTCTCAAGCCCGACATTCATTCATCCGCTCGAGCATTCTTTATTGCCGAAGGCGCTTCAGCTAAATGTGAGAACTATAGATGCGCTCACTATTACGGTCGGCTCCCGGCCCATCGAATTGATCTTGGCACCGGGTCATTGTCCTGGCCAAGTGAATATATGGATAGAGGAGCAGGCCATTTTATTAGCGGGCGACAACGTGCTAGGAGATACC
>JAKADJ010000416.1 GCA_021820645.1 Bacillota bacterium | reverse complement strand
ACTTACGGCATGGATATTGACACCCTCTACCGCCATCCGCTCTATGGGCTGTGTTACTTCGAATATTGTTGCTTCGATATCAAAAAACAGCGACTCTCCATCACCGCTGCCGGACCCAACCGCTACTGGCGTCCCAAACGCCGTCCTGATGGCACCTGGAAACCCGGGCATTCCGGCAAGTACCGGGCCCTCTGGGCCCTCGTCCAAGCCCATCGGGGCCACTTGTTCATCGTCAATTTTGTCTCGCTCGACGACGATCCCCACCATCGGCATCCTATCTCCGTCATTCACCCATTGGTGATGGACCATGATCAGGGATTCACGCAGGAACAACGCTGGATTACCACGTTTGATCAGTTTAGCGCATGGCTTCGCGGTTTTAATGCCGAGTGCAACCAAGGTTTTCCTCCCATTACCGAGTACCATCCATCGCCCATCCCGTTTCCCCCGAATTATCCCTTAGCTCCTCCGGATCTTGTTCCGCCACCGTAACCCTGCCGAGGTGAGACTCCTATGCCCATTTCCCTTCCGTCTGCCGTGCAACTAACGTGGGATCGCACCCCCGCCCGATGGATCGCGTCCCCGCTCAATTATCCCGGCGGCAAACACCGTCTGCTGAGCGCCCTCTTTTCCCACTTTCCGTCCTCCATCGAGACGTTTTACGATGCGTTTGCCGGGGGAGGCACGGTCAGCCTCAATGTCCCTGCCGCCCGCCTCGTCGCCATCGATGTCATTCCCGATCTGGTCCACACGATGCGCGTGATGCAAACCTTGGGCGCGGAGGCGTTTATCGAGCGCCTCCAACGCCTCAGCGATCAATATGGGCTCATCGGCAGTATTACCGACTTGCCCGAATCCGAACGGCACCCCGACGCCTTAGCCCGCCGCAACGCTACCCCCTATCGGGCCCTCCGCGCGGCCTTCAACACCCCCCGCGAATGGGATCCCGTCGATCGGGCGGTCTGGTGGTATACGCTCGTGCTCTACGGGTTCAATAACCAAATTCGCACCAACCAGCGCGGCGCATGGAACACCCCGGTCGGCAAATCCGGCCTCAACCCGATCTTGGCCACCCGTCTGACGCTGTTTATTGACCAACTGCGGGCGCGCCCCATCCAGTGGCACTGCGGCAGCTATCAAGACATCTTGCAGCGTCCGCTGACTCCCCGCGATTTTGTGTATTGCGACCCTCCGTATTCCATCACCACCGCCGTGTACAATAGTGGATGGAACGCCGATGACGATCACGCCTTGTTTGCGTTTTGCGACACGCTACACCAGCGGGGCATTCGATGGGCCGTCTCGAACGTCGCACGCCACCACGGCAAAACCCACGATGCGTTGATCGCATGGGCCAAGCCATACACGGTACACCCCATCGAAATGTCATATGCCAACGCCAGCTATCACCATGCCGCCGCCAGCGCCTTGCCCAGCGAAGAAGTCCTCATTACCAATTATTGATAGCATTAGCTAAGCCCAACGGAAAGGAGCCGGAACTCCGTGACCCATCCCCATCGCCTAAACCACTCCGTCCTCACGGGATTGCACCATTTTCATCCGCCATCGGTCCTGGTCGTCGGGTTCGTGGTGGTGATCATCGTCGGAGCGGCATTGTGTCGAGCCGCGCGAATCATCCGCCATGTGCTCCGCATCGTGGTTTTCGGTGTCGTGGTGGCGGGCATTCTGTGGTATTGGCCCAAAGCCCCCGGCCATTTGTGGATTCATCACCAGGTTCATCATCAAATGGTTCTCCATTCGCTCCAGCAGGGCATCCACGGAGTGATCCAGTGGGCCCATCGCTTTTTTGCACACCACCGTGCGGCCCTGATCAAGCCACTGACCTCCGTACGCGCTGGAAAGCCCAAATAATCGCAGAATCCTATCGGCCCGTCTGACGCCGGGACGATCACGATCTTCGTGCAAACCCCAAGCTCTCATCCATCACCCAGCTGATCAGATGATCAGCTGATCACACGGTGAACCAAGCCAAGAATGGAGGAACTGCAAATGGAGGAATTCGTTCAGTGGAATTGCCCGACGGGCCATGGCATCATAATCACCTCGCGACAAGAAAAAATGCTCCGGGACCGTAAAACCTGGCCATACTGTGAATATCATCACCACCAATATTGCCAAGTAATCTATGAAGTGTACGGCGGATCTCCAATGAAAGATGAAGACTTGATCGGAATGTGTCCTGAAATCGAAACACCCACGAAACCGTCATCAAATATCACACATTGGCGAAAATTCATTAATTGGATATTTCGCAGATAAGCTTTCCCAGCCTTTCGATGCCTCATCGTAAAAAAAGCGGAAACGCTCGATGCACGGTTCGCACGTTTCAGCCACAGACCTCTTGCTCTGCCACGCGGATCCACCTCGCGGTTGCAACGCATACGCTCCGACGTGGAGCGAGCGACCGAAAACAGCCACCTTGCCAAAATCACAACGGAGGTGTTCTCTTGAAATTCAAATTTCGCCCGCTTCCTGCCTATCCTCCATGGACGTATTATCCGGTATCTCCGGATTCTCCTACCGTCACCGATATCACTGAAACGCCTTTGGGCCGAGAAGTTCACTCGCTTCTCGCTTGGGATTACAACACTGACGGCGGACAGACGCTATGGCCTACTGGAAAGCATGACACATCATCAAATACCTTCTATCTCATGGGTTATGATCGACCGGCGCGAATCGTTGCGTTTGGGGCCTACGGAGCGAAAGTGTCTTCTCATGTGCTTTCACCCCAAGAAGGAGAATTAGGACATGCGTGGTGCGCAGGAGTACTGGAAGGCAGTCCACTGAAATCTAGTTGCCTCATCCCCGATATGCGCATCATGGTCCAAGAT
>JAKADJ010000415.1 GCA_021820645.1 Bacillota bacterium | reverse complement strand
CAGGTTAGCCCCCGGCGGATCGCCGAGTTAAATGCGCAAATGGGACTCAATCTGCCGGTTCCCGTGCAATTCGTTTTGTGGATGAAAGCGGCCTTATGGAATGGAGGCATCGGGCCGATTCTCGTACAAGCTCTGCCTCCCACGCTATTGTTACTTGGACTTGGCGTCCTGGTGGCGACGCTCTTGGCAGTGTGGGCGGCCACCCTACAAATCCGTCATTCTCGAGAACTGGTGGATCGAGCTCTAGAACTGGTGTTAAACACCCTAAGTGCCATCCCCGGATTTTGGATGGGAACCCTCTTGGTTTTCGTGTTTGGGGTCACCTACCCAATCTTGCCCGCCTCCGGTATTGGGGTCATGCATCACGGCCTTTTTTCCTTGATCCGTCACGAAGTGATGCCAGTAGCGACGCTTTCACTAACGATCGTAGGCCCTTGGACCCGCCATCTACGCGCCTCTCTCCAAGAAGCTGCTGCTTCCGACTATGTCCGAACCGCGCGCGCTAAAGGGGTCCAAGAGTCCCAAATGATCCGACGCCACACCTTTAAGAACTCTCTATTGCCGCTGATCACCCTGATTGGTATGTCACTACCGACGCTACTCAACACGGTGATTGCGATCGAAATCATTTACGCCATGCCAGGGCTTGGAGGAGACCTCATTGGCTCACTAAATGGACTATTCTTTGCCATGGCCACCACCGTATCTTTAGTGCTCGCCCTGGTAACCGTGGCCGGCAGTGTTCTCGCTGATACGCTCTATGTACTCATCGATCCGCGTATCCAATATCGTTAACTAAAGGCTTACCAACATGACGTCGGTAAGACAGGCCGCCACACACACCGGATAGGAAGGATGTCTGTCAATGATTGTCCCCTGGCTTGCATTACTAGGCATCGTGGGCGGCACCTACGGACTACTATCGGTTCGGATCGACGCCATGTCACTGCAAGAGTGGCAGCAACGGCGTTGGGGCTGGAATTTTCTGAGCCCAACTCTTCACGTTGTTGCGGTGCTTGTTCTCCTGTCAGCCCATGCCGTTCTGCCCCATCAGCTAGGGCTGACAGTCGGCCATTGGGCGACAGCACCTTTGGCCATCGTGACCGCCGTCGTAGTGATTTTTGGCGGCGCCATTGTTCTATCAAACCGTCATCCTACCACCAAAGCGCTGTCCGTACGTTTCCCCGGCTGGTCCACCACCTTATATCAAGGGCTCTTCGTGCCGATTGCCGAAGAGCTCTTTTGGCGGGGATATTTTCAGGCTCAGGTTGGAATTTGGATCGCAGCCGCAACCTTCGGCGTGGCTCATGCGTCGAACCCCGGCACCGCTACTCACCGTCTCGGCGGGGTTCTCTATGCTGGAACACTTGGGATCCTCTTCGGTTACTTGCGTCTTAGCACCGGGGGGATTGTGGCGGGAATTCTGCTCCACGCTTTTGTTAACGTGCTCAATCACTGCACTCTTCCTGATCTCGCGGCCGCACCGTCTTCCAAGTCCGCCTAAGCGCAACCGCTGCAAAGAGATTAACGCCCTGCTGCAGTACTACGGTTAAGACGGGGTCTCGCGTTGAAAATCGTAGGTTCGCTCGACGCGGGCGACGTGGACCGAAAGACTTTGGTACCAACGCGCCTGGCCGTTTTTTTACACCTCACGATGGCGGCATTGCTCGCGCCAATCGGCAATATCTGCTTCGGATTCCCAATAGGAGACCGTAATCCCCTATCCATCCCGGGGAACCCGGGTTGTTGTCAAGCTAAGCACTAAGTCCTCCATCTCCATGGCCGCAGTGCTATAGCCCTCACTGTCTACCCCCCTCAGTAACGATGTAAAAATCACAGCGTAGTACGGTGGCTTGAGCCCTTGACGCGCAACCTCACCACCTTTATCGGGGCAGTGCGGCGAGCCTGTAAGTAAACCACACCCGGCTATTGCCAAGCCCATCATAATCGGAGATGACGGGGATCCCATCCACTACACCATCCCGTGTTTTTAGGAGAAAACCCATCTTTAGATGGAACGCGACGGAATCCCGGTTGATGGGAGAGGTCACGGCAAGGACTTCGTGATATCCGTGGTGCTTCACGGCCGCGACAAGGTGGCTATAAAGTCGCCGAGCCCGGCCTTGTTGTCGATATTGGGGGTGGCTCCCAATTAATTTACGATAGGTCACTACCACCATTGATGCTCGTCCTGCCTCGCCTACCCGGATCCGGCCCTCCAAACAAAGCCAAGATTTCCTCGGCCTTTTTGCGGTTTTGCGCATCCCGACTGATAAAGCGCTGTACGGAAAAGAATTCTAGATGCGCCCCCCGGTACGCCTCGCGGGTATAGTCCGTAGCATGATTAGAAATCAGCACGGCAATCCCGCGCTTGCCAAGATCATGGGCCAGCCGCGCTAAGTCGTCCTGATCCTTCTGACCAAATCCTCCAGAAGCATAATCGGTGAAATTGGCCGTCATCGAGAGGGGCACATACGGCGGATCGCAATACACTACATCACCGGGCGCGAGGGTTTGCAGTATTGACCGAAAATCGGCGTGAATAAACTGGGCACTCTGGGATTTTTGATAAAAATAGCTCATTTCTTCTTGTGGGAAGTATGGGTGCCGGTAGCGCCCAAATGGCACATTAAACCCGCCACTCGCATTATACCGGCAGAGCCCGTTATATCCGTGCCGGTTCAAATACAGGAATAGTGCTGACTTTTCCCACGGATCCCGACTGCCGTTAAATCGGTCACGTAAGCCGTAATAACGTTCCGCATCATTATTTTCGTTAACAAATAACTGACGGCAGTAGTCAATGAAAGACGTACCGTGTTGCTGTAGGGTTTGATACAACATAATGAGGTCTCG
>JAKADJ010000414.1 GCA_021820645.1 Bacillota bacterium | reverse complement strand
CCTGGATGGTGTCCGCATCCACCACCACAAATTGGCCACCGAGCCGTATCAATGGCTTCGAGGCGCGAACCAAACCCTCCAATTCGTCAAGACTCATCGGCCGGTCGCCTAACAAAACCTCCCAATCCACTTCCACGATCTGATCCAGACCCAGACGAGATTTGGTGGGTTCTCCCATCTGATGCACCGCCCCACGCACTCGAAGGCGCGGATTCTGCCATTGGCCCGGCATCTCCACCTTGACACCGTCACCCATCAAGGTGGGCAGTTCCTCGCGCCAAAAGACCTCACTTTCCTGCTCCGTGAGCGTCACCAACGCCTCACGCCCATGAGCCGTGAGCCGCTGCCACGGGGAGAAGCGAAGTGCCCAATCGGCTAAATCACGTTCCGCCACATGCGACGCCTGAACCGTGAGCCGGCCACTGTCAATACTTGTCAACCGCAACAGGGGTGTGTTGGGGCCAGTCCTTTGGGCTAATTCCCGTGCCGTCGCCTGCCACTCTTGGCTTACGTCGGCCAACGCGCGCCGATCGCTAGCGTTTACATCCCATACGGCACGTGGCCGGATCAAGCGCGCCACCAAGCGACGGCCCAACGGTCCTCCAATAGCTCGCTTGGCCTCCAGATCCGGCGCGTTTTGGCGGACAAAGGCATCCGCCCAATCGTTCAGAAAGCTGGCCAGATGATGGATGTCATCATCCGTCCACTGATCCGTGTCCCCATAAGTCCGCACCATGCTCTCGGCGTCGAGAAACCGCCATACGGGTACGATACCTTGGCCACGGGCTTCAATCGCGGGTAAAAGATCGCTGTCCAGCATCCGATCGATAAAGAAGTCCCACCACAAGAAGACTGGCCGGTATGGGTCCTCAAGACGCGTTAGCGCCCGGTCAACGGCCGCATCTCGCTCGAGAAATTCCCCCTCCAACCAAAATCCCCAGGTGCCTTCAACCTGAACCGGCCAATCCGGGCGCGAAATATCCGTTAGGCTCATAGGGCTCGATCCAATCGGCCTAAAATCCGCCCCAGCATCTCCCGGTTATTCCCATAGGCAAAGATGACGCCGTCCGCGTAATGGAGGGCAACTCGAGCCGCGTGGCTGAGAGCCTCCTCCCCCACCCCAAGCGCATATAGTTCCACCAAGAAGGGCCGAGATAGCCGCTCCTGAAAGCCCTGGGACAAAATTTCCAACCAATAGGTGGTTGCGTAGTGGAGATCGTAAATAGGAACCACAAAGCGGTCGACAACCCTCGACAGGCGTTCAACATCAACGCCGAAACGATGCTCTAGATGACCGGGGAGCGGATCGGGAAAGAGGGTCATATCGATGTTGGGAACGATCGTGCGGACCTCCTCTAAAAAGGCGGTGATACGACGCAACCGATATTCGTCAAACGTCTCGGTCGGCGCCTTTTCCCGTTCACAGGCGGCGCAATGGCAAAAGCCTTCGCGGGCAAAGTTGGCGTCGTCTAATCTCAGACGGTTCACGCCACTCAAAGCGACGGCCTTCCGAATCCAGTCCAGCGCGACTTGTCGCACTCCCGGGTAACTCGGACAGAGAGCATCCCAATCAAAATAGGAAAGCGTCCGCTCCGCTCGTTCACCATCGGGGCCGACTTGAAGCCACTCTGGGTGAGATTCTCCAAGTCGGTTGTCGCCAAAAACGCTCACCATGGGTATCGCGCCTGCCACGGGATCGTGCCAAACACCCGAAACGTCTTTGACTTCATAGTATGCCAGCTCAAAGACGTCTAGGTGTTCGGGAAACCGGCTCACCACGCCTATTGTCTTCCCCATCGCGTCCTCCCATCCATATCCGTTCTATTTTATCAGATGTTCGACCTAAATCGCCGACTTAGGCGTTGATTACCCGGATATGCCAAAAGCCGACGTCCTTCACGGACGCCGGCTCGGCCTTAACGGTTGGACCCTATGCACTTGTGTTTGATACAGCTCTCGCTCGAGGCGCCGCCACTTTTGAAAGAAATCCCACCACCCGAGAATATTTCCCGAGACCGCCAGTTCCACCAAGGTCTGACGGAAGACTTCCCGGTCTGGTCCGCTTTCCATTCTCACCCCTCCACTCCCGACCCCAAATTATGCAAGCTAGGGCCATCCTGGGAGAGGCAATTCCTGGCACGAAAAGACCCGCCTCTGAAGGCGGGTCTTCAACGGCTATCGCCCCGGCATGACGGGATGATGGAACCGGGCGACCGTTTCTGAAATCTTTTCCCACCGGTCGGTGGTGAAACGGCAGGCGGGATATTCTGAGCACTGAATCACGCCCTGCCCGTTTGTCGCCACAATCTCCTCCAAATACCCAACCTGGCAAAGCGGACACCGCTGTTCCATCCTAATCCCTCCTTAAAACCAACCTCAATCTCTAACATGTGATGCAAAAATGCGTGTCAGGAAATACAAAACGCCTAAAAGCCCGGGTATGGATGACCAAGAGGCCGGCGAAAGGTTCCATAAAATGGGGTCATATCTCCCGCGATTATACCAGATGATGCCCCTGAGTGTTAGATCAAAGGAAGAGTACGTTTAGCATTCCCGGCATCTTTTCAGACTATGCACTGGATTACCATGATCCTATGATGCAAAACCTCTTCGGGTGCCTCACTCATTAAAAAAACGGGGTATCCGGAATACATGATTGATCACAGACTTTTCACTTACCGTCAGAGTGGCGCATTTTAGGTTGATCGGGGCAATGGTCTCGTTTAAGCTTTTCGGCAAAAGAGGTGGACCGAAGTCCACCTCTTAGTGTACTCCCTCATAGATTAGTGTTTTTCTCCCGTATACTCGCGGATTCGCAGGATTTCACCACCCAAGGGTCGACGAAGTGTGCGACTG
>JAKADJ010000021.1 GCA_021820645.1 Bacillota bacterium | reverse complement strand
TGACGGATCAAAGTGAAGACTTTTATGTGGGGGAAATTATTCGGGAGAAGGCCTTGGAATTGACCCGTGAGGAGATTCCGCATTCGTTAGCGGTGGTGGTGGAAGAGCGCACCGCGCGTTCTGCAGAATTAACCTATGTGCGCGCTACCTTGTACGTGGAACGCCCCACGCAAAAGGCCATCGTGATCGGCCAAAAGGGCCAGATGCTGAAACAAATTGGCCAAGTGGCCCGCCAGGATCTCGAGGAATACTATGGGCATCGGGTTTTTATCGAGCTATGGGTGAAGGTCCGCCCTCGATGGCGCAGTCAAGAGCAGTGGCTTTCTCGCCTAGGGTATCAGGATCCGGAGAAGTCTTAATGGCGCAATACCAAGAAGCAGGAATTGTTTTGAAATCCCGACCGTATCGGGAGGCCGATAGCCTGGTGACCATTTTTGGTCAAGCTCATGGGAAGATCGGCGCCATCGCCAGAGGGGTTAGAAAACCCAAAAGTAAGCTTCAGGCGGGGCTCTATCCGCTCTCCTATGTCATGGTGGAGTTGTATCAAGGGCGGGCGTCGATGGCGACCGTGATCGGCGCCGATATCATTCAAGGCTTTGGCCGGATGCGCGATGAGTTGACGGCGTTAAGCTGGGGGATGGTCTTAGCTGACATTGTGGACGGTTTGTGGTCGGATCATGATGCGTCTCCCGAGACCTTTCAGTGGCTGATTTTGGGATTGGAAGCTCTCAATCAAGGCCGGGATCCGGCCACGGTGGGAATGACGGTGGCGTGGCGATGCTTGGAAGTTGCCGGATACGCACCGGAATGGGGCGTATGCCGGGATTGCGGTAGGCCCTTGGGGCAAAAGGGGCCCATCGCACTCTTGGTGGCACAAGGGCACGCGCAATGCCAGGATTGTGTATCGGGCACGCCGATCGAGAGTCTTTCGTTAGGGAGCTATAAGACCTGGCAGCAGTGGATGTCCATGAATCCATCACGTCTGGGAGCCGTTGAGGCCAAGGGCTTCGTCTACCGGGAACTGTTTGATCTGTTAGACCGCTACGTGGTGGCGCACGTGGGAAGACGGCCGCGATCTCTTAGTTTCATCCAGAGCCTTTTGACTTTATCGAAGGAAGAATAGCGAAAGGGGGATAGCCGCGTGAAAACGTTACAAGACATAGTGGATGGCCTCAAAACTTATTGGAAGAACCAAGGTGTCCTGATAGCGGAGCCGTATGATATTGAAATGGGTGCCGGTACCATGAATCCCCTGACCTTCTTTCGCGCCTTAGGCCCGGATCCGTGGCGGGTGGGGTATGTGCAGCCATCGCGGCGCCCAGTCGATGGCCGATACGGAGATAACCCGAATCGTGTATATCAGCACCACCAGTTTCAGGTCCTCTTAAAACCCGCCCCTGACGACGTCGTCGAGCTGTATCTCAAGAGCTTGGAGGCACTCGGAATTAATCGCCGGGATCACGACATTCGGCTGGTAGAAGATAACTGGGAGGCTCAAGCCATGGGGGCTTGGGGGGTGGGCTGGGAAGTGTGGCTGGACGGCATGGAAATCAGCCAGTTTACCTATTTTCAACAGATGGGCGGTCACGCCTGCCGACCCGTTTCGGCGGAATTGACCTACGGGTTGGAGCGCCTTACGAGCTACTTGGCCGACGTCGACGAAATTTGGGCCATCGAGTGGGCTCCCGGCGTAACCTATCGCGATCTGTTTAAGCGAGTAGAGTGGGAACAAGCCACGTACAGTTTTGAAAAGGCAGATCCCGCTGTCCTGTTCCAATTGTTTGAGATTTATGAAAGGGAAGCCGGGCGTCTCATTTCGGAACGGGTGCTACGACCGGGATACGAATTTTTACTTAAAGCATCGCATATTTTCAATACCCTGGACGCTCGGGGTGTGATCTCTGTCACCGAGCGCCAAGGCTACCTAGGAAGATTGCGGAAAATGGCACGGAGTGCCGCCGACACCTATTTGGAAGCAACCGTCGCCGAGGAGGTGACGTCATGATGCAACAGGAATTCTTATGGGAACTCGGTGTGGAGGAGATTCCAAGCCAATACCTGCTCCCAATCCAAGACAGCTTGGCGACGCTCATGACCGAAGCGCTACGCCAGAAAAGGATCTATGCGGGAGCGGTGGAGGCGGCGGCAACACCGAGGAGGCTGACCCTAAGAGGGCCGGTGTTAGACCGCCAAGAGCCAGAGCAAGAGACCATCCGAGGGCCGTTAATGAGCATCGCCTATGATTCGACGAACGGGGAACCAACGGCCGCCTTAAAAGGATTTTGCCGCAAAGTGGATCAGGAACCGGATGCCTTGAGAACTGTGGTGGAGGGGACCAAAACGTACTTGGCCGCGGTCTTGGATAAACCCCAGGAATTTGCTTCAGTGATTCTTCCTGAGCTAATCCAAGGCGTCTTTGAGGCGGTGGCATTGCCGCGCAGCATGCGTTGGGGTGACGAAGATTGGCGTTTTATCCGCCCTGTACGATGGCTGTCCTTGTGGCTCGGCCGAACGCTGTTACCGGGGACCATTGCGGGAGTCTCCTCGGCGCCAGCGACGCACGGGAACCGCACCGACCATCCCGGCCCGATTCCTTATACGGGGATTAGCGAATACGAGTTGGCGCTTCAAACCGGAGGCGTGATGTTAAGCGCCCAAGATCGCCAGGAAGCGATTGTGTCGACGGGAAACGAGTTAGCTACCCAGATTGGGGCCACAGTCGACTGGGATCCCGTCTTGCTGAATGAAGTGGTGAACTTGGTTGAATGGCCGACCCCGTTTCTGGGTCATTTCGACAGGGATTTTCTGGAGGTGCCAGCACTCGTGTTGGTGACGGCGATGAAGGTTCACCAACGCTATTTTCCGCTCTACGACGAGCAAGGCAAGCTTCTTCCTGCCTTTATCGGGGTGCGCAATGGGGTCGGGGAACATCTGGACCGGGTGATTACAGGGAATCAGAAGGTGCTACGCGCCCGGCTTGCCGACGCAAGATATTTCTATCAGGCGGATCTGAAAGAGCGATTAGAGGGGCGTTTGCCCCGGCTGCGCCAGGTCTTGCTCCACGCTCGACTGGGTACCTACGGAGAAAAGATCGACCGGCTATCACAATTTTTTGAACGTACCCAGGATTGGTGGAACCTGGGGTTGGAGGAACAGCGCATCCTAGAGCGCGTGATTCGTCTTTACAAAACGGATTTGCTGACCCATGTGGTCCAGGAGTTTCCGGAACTTCAAGGAGAGATGGGCGCGATTTACGCCCGACTCGAAGGCGAGTCCCCGGCCCTTGTCGCGTCGATAGAGGATCAGTATCGGCCACTATTTGCTGGTGATCGGATTCCCTCGACTCCTTTAGGGCAATGGCTCGGGCTCATAGACCGAGTCGATACCCTGGTGATGGCGCTCGGACATGGACTGAAACCGACGGGATCGGAGGATCCCTTTGGGATTCGACGTGCGGCCTTGGCGGTGGGCAGGATCCTGCTTGAAGGAAGTTCCTTCTTGCATAATCGAGCCATCCGTGAAATTATCAAAGAGATGGCCCTGGTTGCCAATATTAGGGAGGCCGAAACGATCGTTGAGGAGACCTATGGGCTAGTCGCTCAGCGACTCGCGTCGTATCTGGAGGTAAAGTACCCGCCGACACTGGTACGGGCCACGCTCGGGGCGGACCTGCCGTGGAGCACGGTGCCCCAAAGGATCCGTTGGTTAGAAGAGCTGATCCAGCGTCCGGGATGGGACGAGCTCCGCGTGGTCTATAAGCGCATCGACCGGGTGTTACCGACGGAGCTTATCGCTGCCGACACGTCGAATACCTCGTATCCCCTAGAGATTGAGCGCGCCTTGGCCATTGCCGCAGAAAATCTTTGGAGAGAATCCATAGCCGCAGAGGATTGGTGGGAGGGAGCCTTAACAGTGGCCGATTTGGTGAACCGATTATTTAATGAGGTTCTCGTCATGGACCCCGATTTAACGGTGCGCGAGCATCGTCTCGCCCTTCTCGCAAGGGTGCGAGCCGGACTCTCTCGATATTTTGACATGGGCTTGGTGAGCGTCGGATGACCAAAGAAGAAGCCCGTATTTATATTGTGTCGGACTCCTTGGGAGAGACCGCGGAGCGGGTGGTCCACGGAGCGGCGATTCAATTTGAGGATCGCGCCACGATTCGCGTCGAAAAGGTCTCTCACGTAGCTGACGTCGCGGGCATTGAGCGCGTGGTTCAACGTGCGGCCGACGAAACGGCGGCGGTCGTTTATACTTTGGTGCGCCCCGAACTCCGCCAGCATCTACATATGGTGGCCAGTCAACTTGGGGTGCCTCATGTAGACGTCATGGGTCCGGTCTTGGATACGCTACAAGAAGCGCTGGGGATTGCGCCGCAACTCGTAGCCGGACTCAGTCATAGGCTCGACCGCGACTATTTTGAGCGAGTGGATGCCATCGAATTCGCGGTGAAGTACGACGACGGGAAAGACCCCAAAGGAGTTAAGGACGCCGATGTGGTGTTGCTTGGGGTGTCGCGAACCAGCAAGACTCCGGTAAGCCTCTATCTAGCCAATCACCGGTTAAAGGTGGCCAATGTTCCCTTGGTGCCAGAAATACCGGTGCCGGCGGAGGTCTTTGGAGTAGGCAGGTCTAAGACGGTGGGTCTTATCATCGACCCCGAGCTATTGATGAGTATTCGACGCCAACGTTTGAAGACTCTCGGCCTAGGCGCTTCGGCCCAATACGCTACGATGGACCGGATTATGGCCGAACTGGACTACGCCTGGGACATATTTAGCCGCTTAAAGTGCCCCGTAATTGACGTGAGTAATCACGCGGTGGAAGAGACCGCAAGTCGTGTACTTGAACTAAAACACCAGTGATCGGAGGAGGCTAGACTGATGATTCGTTACGTATTTCCTTTCGAAAATGGGCAAGGCGACCAACGTGCGCTTTTGGGGGGCAAGGGGGCTGGGCTCGCGGAGATGACCCGCATCGGACTCCCGGTGCCTCCGGGCTTTACCATTACCACCGTGGCCTGCAATGTCTTTGCAACGACCGGTAGTTATCCCGAGGGTATGATGGACCAGGTGTGGGAAGAGTTAACCGCTCTGGAACAAAAACTCGGCAAGCGACTGGGCGATGTTACCGCCCCCCTATTAGTATCGGTACGGTCCGGCGCGCCGATCTCGATGCCAGGTATGATGGACACCGTGCTCAACCTCGGCCTGAATCTGGAAACCGCCGAAGGGCTGGCAAAGCTTACCGGGGACCGGCGGTTTGCGCTGGACAGCTACCGGCGGTTTATTCAGATGTTTGGGAACGTGGTGATGGGCATCCCGCATCATGTGTTCGAGGATATTCTAACGAGGGTCAAGGGCGAAGTCGGGGTGGTGAACGACCCGGATTTAACCGCAGCTCACTTGACGCTGGTGCAAGAACGTTATCGCGCCTTGGTAAAAAGAGAAACGGGACGAGATTTCCCCGATGACCCGCGAGAGCAGTTGGAGATGGCGATCCGTGCCGTCTTTGGGTCGTGGAAGAACCCCAGGGCCATTGTGTATCGCCGCCTTAATAAGATAGCGGATGACCTCGGGACTGCCGTCAATGTGCAATCCATGGTGTTTGGCAACATGGGCACTACGTCCGCCACGGGGGTACTGTTCACCCGTAACCCGAACACCGGGGAGGCCGGCATGTACGGGGAATTCCTCACCAACGCGCAAGGTGAAGATGTCGTGGCTGGTATTCGTACTCCGAAACCGATTGGAGAGATGGCGGCGGAGATGCCGAAGACCCATGGCGAACTGGTCGAGGTATGCCGAGTGCTGGAAACCCACTATCGTGACATGCAGGATATTGAATTCACGGTGGAGCAACAAAAATTATATATTTTGCAAACCCGTTCCGGAAAGCGGACCGGGGAAGCCTCGGTGAAAATTGCGGTGGACATGGCGCAGGAAGGGATTATTAGCCAGCCCGAGGCGCTCTTGCGTCAGGACCCGGCCCAGGTGGAACGTCTTTTGTATCGGCAAATCGATCCCCACGCCGAATTGGATGTGCTGGCAGAAGGCCTACCGGCTTCACCCGGCGCCGCATCCGGTAAAGTGGTGTTCGATGCGGATGAGGCGGAACAAAGAGGGTCGCAGGGCGAGGCCGTGATTCTGGTACGGCCCGAGACCACCCCGGACGACATCCACGGCATCGTGGCGGCACGAGGTGTTCTGACCAGTAGGGGAGGGATGACCTCACACGCGGCCATCGTCGCTCGCGGCATGGGCAAGCCTGCGGTCACGGGCTGTGACCAGGTGCGGATTGTGCTGTCCGAGGGCTACTTTTTGGCGGGGGACCAACGTATTGAGCGGGATACCATCATTACCATCGATGGAGGAACCGGTCGTGTGGTAAAGGGTTTAGTGCCTACCATTGAACCGTCGCTATCGAAAGAATTCAATCAACTTCTCGAGTGGGCCGACCAACATAAACGGTTGGGAATTGAAGCGAATGCGGATACCCCTGAAGATGCTCGGCTGTCCAGAGAATTTGGGGCCGAAGGAATCGGTCTGGTGCGAACCGAGCACATGTTTATGGGCCAGGAGCGTCTGCCCGCTGTGCAAGAGATGATTTTGGCCGAGGACCTCGAGGAGCGCCAAAAAGCCTTGGCCAAGTTGCTACCGATGCAACAAGGCGATTTCTACGGGATTTTAAAAGCTATGGCTCCGTACGCGGTCACCATCCGTTTGCTGGACCCACCGCTTCATGAATTTCTGCCCGACATTGAAGATACCGAGCGAGATCTCGCTATGGCCCGATCCGACGGGCATCATGATGAGGTGAAGCGCCTGGAGGCGGTGTTGCGGAGATCACGGGCACTCTTCGAATTTAACCCAATGTTAGGGTTTCGCGGAGTCCGCCTCGGTATCGTCTATCCCGAAATCTATGCCATGCAAGCCGAGGCCATTTTTCGGGCCGAAGCGGCCTTGCTCCAGGAAGGGCTAGAGTCCGAGATAGAAGTCATGATTCCTTTGGTGGGAACCCTAAAAGAGTTGCAGATCATGAAAGATCTGGTCGGTGAAGTCAATCGCCGGGTCGGCGAGGAAACCGGCACTTCCCTACCCTACCGAATTGGGACCATGATTGAAATTCCGCGCGCCGCCTTATTGGCTGGCGAAATCGCTAAAGATGCGGAGTTCTTCTCCTTTGGCACCAATGATTTAACTCAAACCGTATTTGGGTATAGTCGCGATGACGCCGAAGGTAAATTTTTACCCACCTATCTCGCGGATAAGGTGCTCCCGGACAACCCTTTTATGGTCTTAGACCGTGAAGGCGTGGGCCGATTGATACGGATTGGGTTGGAGGAAGGGCGGCGGACGCGACCCGAGCTCGTGGCCGGCATCTGCGGCGAGCACGGTGGAGATCCTAGTTCCATTGAATTTTGTCACATGGTGGGGCTGAATTATGTAAGCTGCTCGCCCTATCGGGTTCCTATTGCACGACTCGCCGCGGCACAGGCGGCGCTTCGTCACTAAGTTCTAAGGAGCTAGGAGTACCCAGCCGATGAGCCCAAAAGGTCATCGGCTGGCATAGTTTTTTGCGTTATCCCCAGGAAAGATAGAAATCAAGCAGGAATATCACAATTAATGGCGAATTTTTTCTTGAAGTGGGAGTGATTCCGCATGCCGGATCAAGAATACGAAGCGTGGATTACCTCGGTTCGCGAAGCAACCGATATCGTAGAGGTGATCGGTCGGTATGTGATGTTAAAACGCAAGGGGAAAAACTTTTGGGGGCTTTGCCCCTTCCACCAGGAAAAGACGCCGTCGTTTAGTGTCGATCCTGAGCAAAAGTTGTACTACTGTTTCGGCTGTCATGCGGGCGGGACCGTCTTTACGTTTTTGGTTCAAAAGGAGGGACGCGAGTTCCGCGATGTGGTCAGTGGGCTGGCCGAACAAGCTGGGATTGAATTGCCCACGCGTGATAACGCCCGATCGCCCCTGCAAGAAGCTAAACAGCGGATTCGCGAAGTGCTAGAATGGACTCTCGATTATTTTTTGGTGAGCGCGCGTGAGTCATATCCGTTCAACGAGTACTTGGCACAGCGGGCAGTGTCAGATGCATTACGCGACCGGTTTCGCATTGGCTATGCACCGGACCAATGGCAAGGCCTGGTGGAGTACTTAACCGCCCACGGTGTAGACCATGCCCTTATGGAGAACGCGGGGGTCGTGGTGCGGCGACATCAGGGTGCTGGCGTGGTGGACCGTTGGCGGGACCGGGTGATGATCCCTATTTGGGACCGGGATGGCAAGATTGCGGGATTCGGTGGACGTGCATTAAGCGGCCACCAAGAGCCCAAGTATCTGAACTCGCCAGATACGCCGATGTTTCGAAAGGGGACCCTACTTTACGGAAGCCACTGGGCGCGGGCGGCCTGGCGGCGGGGACAACGGCCGCTTTTGGTCGAAGGGTACTTCGATGTGGTGGGATGCCATAAGGCGGATTTAACCCAGGCTGTTGCCACCATGGGGACCAGTCTTACGGAGGGCCAGGCCCGGTACCTGGCACGATTTAGTCAAGAGGTGGACCTCATGTATGACGCCGATGCGGCCGGGCAAGCAGCCACGGAAAGAGCGTTTTTGGTGTTATCGGGGGCGGGTCTTAAAGTCAATGCGGTAAGTCTGCCACCGGACGTCAAAGACCCGGATGAATGCGTGACCAGGCTGGGGCCAGTGGCCCTCAGGGATGCCGTTGAGGCTAGGGTTCCATACGTAACAGCCATCTTGAACCACGTGGCGACCGCACCTGAGGTAATGACCCCACGCGGTAAGGCTTCGGCAACGGAGCGGCTCAAACCATTGTGGAAGGCCATCGCGGACCCCGTGGAGCAAGTGGGTTATTTGGAGCAAATCGCTCAGAAGTTAAGGATAAATCCGAGTATTTTATCACAAAGTTTTGGTGTTTGGCAAGGCGCCCGGCATACATTCGGAAAAAATAGGCATAATATGGAGAGAACGGAATCGAAACCAGCCCGCCCATCATCTTATGCCGTCGAGTTGTTACAGTTGTTGTTGCGTCACCCGGAAAAAGCCCTTGAAGTCCTGGATCGCGTACGGGAATGGGCGGAAGATGCAGCACTGGTTCCGGTGTTGCAAGACATTGCCGCTGGGACCGCGAATCGGGACACGGCACGATGGATTGAGTCAGTCGATCCAGCCCTACGCGATGTGGTGGTAGCAGCGGTGCATTATGAGGGGCCTGACGGAGGGATTTTGGCTATTAACGACTATATCGTAGCAATTGAACGGCAAACCCAATTAAGACGTTGGAATCAACTCAAAGAGCGTATTCGCCAAGGGGATGCGACGCCAGATGTTCTCGAGGCAGTCCGTAAACTGCAGCAAGAATTGAACACACCAAATATCCGGACCAAGGAATCAATGAGACAGGGAAAGGAGGGATCTTATGGCACAGGGGAAACGCACGGTACCTCAAATTGATGAAGTTCAGGCACTGATTCGAAAGGGACAAGAGCGGGGAAAATTGTCCTATGGAGAGATTGTTGATGCCCTGCAGTCGATTGACCTTCCTCCTGATCAAATTGACGCGATTTACGAGATGTTTGGCGAACTTGGGATAGAGTTGGTGGGAGAACAAGTGACCTTGGAACCCGAGCACGGGCCAGGTCCCGGACCCGAAGACGTCGAGCCCGAAGTCGAAGATACCGTCCATGAGGTGGTAGTACCTGACGGGGTCGCGATTGATGACCCGGTCCGAATGTACCTCAAAGAAATAGGGCGGGTTCCCTTGCTCACCGCTGAAGAGGAAGTGACTCTGGCCAAGCGCATCGAGGCCGGCGACGAAGAAGCCAAACGCAAACTAGCCGAAGCCAACCTGCGTTTGGTGGTATCGATCGCCAAGCGTTACGTGGGCAGAGGCATGCTGTTTTTGGATCTGATTCAAGAGGGGAACTTAGGATTGATCAAGGCGGTCGAGAAATTCGACTATCGCAAGGGCTACAAATTCAGCACCTACGCCACTTGGTGGATTCGCCAGGCCATTACCCGAGCCATTGCGGATCAGGCCCGGACCATCCGAATCCCGGTGCACATGGTAGAAACCATTAATAAATTGATTCGGGTGCAACGCCAATTGTTGCAAGAATATGGGCGTGAGCCAGCCCCCGAAGAAATTGCGAAAGAGATGGGGATCACCGTAGAACGGGTACGAGAAATCCTAAAAGTAGCTCAAGAACCCGTATCGCTGGAAACTCCGATTGGGGAGGAAGAAGACTCGCACCTCGGAGATTTTATTGAGGACGAGGATGCGCCGGCGCCGGCCGAAGCGGCGGGTTATCAATTGTTGAAAGAGCAGTTAGAAGAGGTATTAGATACCTTAACCAACCGCGAAGAAAAAGTCCTCCGATTGCGTTTTGGCCTGAACGATGGGCGGGCTCGAACCTTGGAAGAGGTAGGCCAGGTGTTTGGGGTCACGCGCGAGCGGATTCGGCAGATTGAGGCCAAAGCCTTGCGAAAACTGCGTCATCCTACCCGCAGTAAGAAACTTAAGGATTACCTCGACTAGTCAAGATCATCCGGAGAGGCGGCGGACCCACGTCGCCTCTCCTTCGTTGTGGGTGAGGTCGGATCGAACCGAATTTCTTGGTGATGGCGCGAACCCTGTCAATGGGCATACTAGTCCTGATAAGAAATTTCTCATCAAACCTTCAAGTTTTTTGAGTCCAGGTCTGGTAGCCTAGAGGCTGACGCCGAGGAGGCATGAGAACATGTGTGGAATAGCCGGAGTATGGCGGAAAGATCGACCGGTCGGAACCGAAGAATTGCAAGCGATGCTAGGGGCATTGGTGCATCGCGGGCCAGATGACGAGGGGCGCTTTGTCGAAAAAAACCTCGGCATTGGGATGCGCCGGTTGTCGATTATGGATGTAGCACACGGCAAACAGCCATACTTCTCCGAGGATGGCCAAATTGTGGCAGTGTTTAACGGGGAGCTCTATAATTACCCGGAATTGCAAGACCAGGTGGCGGCCGGTGGCCATCGATTGACGAGTCATGCCGATGGCGAAGTATTAGTCCACCTGTACGAGGAATATGGAGTCGACTTTGTACACCATATATCCGGCATGTTTGCGATTGCGCTTTGGGATCGCAAGAATCAACAATTGATTTTGGCTCGGGACCGGATCGGACAAAAACCGCTGTACTTATGGGAAACGCCCGAGCGCTGGGCGTTCGCATCTGAAATTAAGGCCTTTTTATCCCTGCCCGAATTCGACCAGGTGGTCGATCCGCATCTTTTGCCGGCTTATTTGGCACACCGCTTTGTGCCCGCTCCGCATACGCTGTTAAAAAACGTGACGAAATTGCGGCCTGGTGAAATCGTGGTGATGCACCGAGATGGCCGGCGTCAACGCAGCCTGTATTGGGAGCCCCGGCTCGTGGAACCGGTGCGTTCGCAAGACATGTCCTATTGGGTGGATCGACTCGATGGACTCTTGATGGATGTCGTCACGAGCCATCTGGCATCCGACGTCCCGCTCGGCATCTTTTTGTCGGGGGGCTTGGATTCCAGTGTCTTGGCGGCGATGGCAGCGCAAAAGATGGACAACCCGATTGAGGCCTGGTCGGCCTCGTTCCGGGACAACTATCCGGGATACGACGAATTTGCTTGGGCGGAGAAGGTCGCCGGTTCGGTGGGGGTGCCGCTACACCGGGTCGAAGTGGACATGACAATCTCCCCAGATCGGGTGCGAGAGCTAGCCTACGTACTGGATGAACCGATGGCCGATCCCACCGTATTGCCCCTAGATGGGGTAGCCCGCGCCGCCGCCGCGAAGGAAACGGTAATGATCTCCGGCGAGGGAGCCGACGAAATTTTTGCCGGTTATGCGGGATATGGCGAAGCCCAAAGCCTTAAGCGGGTGCGCCAGATTCCCTCTTGGATGCGCCAATTGTGGGCACGCCAAGGTTGGCCCGGTAGCGGCGCCATGACGCGGGCCGACGTCCCGGTAGCGGATCGCTACCGGGGTGTCGGGTATACCTTTTCGCCCGCGGAGCAAGCCGCCTTACTCGAACCCGAATGGACGCGTCCGGACCGTCCTGGTGCGGTGGCCGAATATTGGAAGCAAAGCGATCATTTGCCCGATCTACAGGTGATGCAGGGTTTTGATGTGAAATGGTTTTTGCCGGATGATGTGTTGTTAAAGGCCGATCGCATCGGCATGCATTACAATCTTGAAATCCGGGTGCCGTATTGTGACCATGATGTGGTCGACTTGGCCTTAGCTATTCCCTTAGCCTTACGACGAGGGCGGGGAACCGACAAGCGAGTGCTCCGCGAGGTGGCCCGTAGGCATCTTCCCACGACTGTTGTCAATCGGCCGAAAAAAGGCTTTCCCACCCCACTCACCTCCCTCTTAGGGGGTAAGTTATCGGAAATTGCTTGGGACACTTTAGTCGGCGAGCAAGCGATGAATCGGGGCTGGTTCAAAAAGGAACAGGTGGAAGATCTCTTAAGCCAGATTGGCCCCGATCGTCCCAATGCCGCGCGCCAGGTCTATTCTCTCTTGATGCTCGAGTTATGGGTGGAAGAATTGGTGGAAGCAGCTCCCTCCCAAGTTCGTCAACGACAAGGTCGCTATTACGGGTCCCCGACGTCTCCCATTTGATCGGCGGCAGCCAACGCGTTAGCCCATAGATACGGGACCGGCAACTGCCCATGGAGTGGATACCCCAGAGCGGCTTTAGCTTGCCGGACGATTAGGCCGACCTTTTCTTCCGCCGCGTGTAGTCGGTACACGTAGTAGTCACAGTACTCGGGGTCGGCCTGTAAAAAGGCGAGCTCAGCCTGCTCCCATTCCGATACGGCTTGTCTTAACGCTTCTTGGTAGTTATTCATGTGGATCCCCCCTATTATAAGAATATGCGGACCGGAATCGATATAGACTAACAATTTGCGATAGGATAAGAAACTAAGAGAACAGTGGAGCGGGCCCCGGAGTTCCACCGGAAGGGAAGTGACTGCGATAACGATCGTAGAAGTGATGCGAGAGGATCACGCTACCATTATCAAAGAACTGAGCGATGCGGGTCCCCTACAGTCAAAAATACTCAACGATACGCTTTTGGAACGGCTTCTTGCGCACTTTGCCAGGGAGGAGCGCGAACTTTATCCGATGGCTCAAGCCACCGGCTGGACCGGCGGCAGTGCGGTCACTGAACTCCGTTATCAACACCAAACCTTGCGCCAGAATTTCTTGGAATCGCTACACGATGAGACCGCCTGGGAGAGGTTTTGCCAGCACGTCCAAGACCACTTTTCCGCAGAGGAACTTTTGGTATTTCCTCTCGTGGAGCATCTAGGGTGATCTAGCCGGGTGGCGTTAATGGCCACCCGGCTAGATCACGTTCATCCCAGATATACCCAGAGGAAGGATCCTACTCGGCGTTCCAGACGAATTGTGACACCGTGTTCAAGGTTTGAATGCCGTAGGCTTCCGACGGATTATTGTGGGATAAAATGGCCACCACATAATTTCGACCCCCTCCCACGACGTGCCCAATGCTGTTAATTTCCCAGCCCGCACTGCCAATAGGTAACCATCCGTTCTTTAGGGCCACGGTACTTCCCGCCACGGGACCGGTGGACACCCCCCAGGCTTCCCAACCAATCACGTGTTGCATAAGATTCAAGGCGTAGGCCTGGGAGGCCGGGGTCAGAATGTGGTTGGGATAGCTGAGCAGCTTGAGTAAGTCGATTTGGTCGACGGCGGTAGTCTCTGTGAGCCCCCAGTATCCGGATTTACCTGGGATGGTTGCAGTCATACCGGCAGCCTGTAAAAAGGACTCGATGCCGGCGGAGCGTCCGGCCGCATCCCAAAGTGAGGTAGCCGCCGAATTGCTACTATCCTCAATCATCGGGATCATGAGCGCCTGCTCCTGACTGGTTAGGGGCCGTTTCGAATTTTGAGATTGCCACAATAAGGTCGACATGATGGTGGCTTTGACGATACTTGCGGTGTCAAAACTGAGCCCGGGGTTGTAGGTATAAGTGGCTCCGGTATTGGCGTTGTAAACGGCTACGGATACCAGGGACTGGCGGCTGGCCAGGTACCCGCTGAAGGCACTGCCAAAGGGGTTCCCGACGCCAGACGGGAAGCTAGGACTCGGCGCGGTCAGGCCACTTTGGGCGTCCTGTAGTTGATGAATGATGGCGGAATGCTGGGAAATTTGGGATAAGGTCGAAGCCTGCAGGTAATTGGCCGCCGCCGTCACGGCGGCTTGGGCCTCCGAATACCCAGCCCATTGTTTGGTGGCCCCTTGTAGTTTGGTTCGAAGCCCTGATAAGGCCGTCGTGACGTCTTCCGGTTGGGTGCCGTTAAGACCGCCGCTAATCTGGCCTAAGATTTGTAGCAATTGAGCGGAAGTCGGGGGTCCTAATCCTTTTTCTGCAGCAGTGAGAGTGCTCATGATGGATTGGTATCCAGAAAGCTCCTGGCTTGGGGTGCCCGTTAAGTAGTTGCTGGCTTGGGTAACGGCATCCCGGGCGATGCTCACCCCTTGCCAATACGCGCCGACTGTATTAAGCCGGGACTGTAGGGTAGACAATGTGTTGAGGACGTTCTTGGGTTGGTTGTGAGAGAGTCCGCCTCCGGTCGCCGCCAGTTGATTGAGAGCTCCGGTCCAGGCTTGGTACTGGGACTGCCAGGACCGTATCTCGGACGTGAGTTCGGATGGCTTAGTGGCTGCCGATACATCGTGATGGACCACACGGCTACTGAGCGTGGCAAATTTACCTTCGGTCATGATAAGGCGCCGACCCCAAGTCAGGGCCTCTTGACGTTCATACTGCATATCGTGACCTAAGAGATGAGCACTTTGGTTCTGAAGGCCAGCAAGCTGCTTCGGCATGCCGGCCAGCGATCCAAGATAGGTTACCGGCAATCCCAAGACCCGGGAACTTTCTATACGGGAGAGGTCCTGGTGTAACGGGGTTAACAGCGTAGCCGAGACCCCTAATTTTTGATCCCGATTTAGTGCTGCACTGATGGTGTTCTCCATCGACAATGCGGCTACTCCATTTTGATGCATCCATAGGCCGAAGCTTCCACCCACGATGCATAGGCCCAATGCCGAGGCGGTAAGAGCCCAGGGCCATCCGGATTTATTGTGCTTCTGAGCTGCAGTACGGGTGCTAGAGATGTGTGGAGTAATCATGGTGGTGTATCGCCTCCTGCTGTTCTTAGCTGTATAACGTCAGGAAACGAAATGGGGTTACAGTAAACGGCAAAAATGCTAAAAAATGGGACAGGCATGCAAAAACCTCCCGATATCCGGGACCTGCCGTCGCTCATTGTCA
>JAKADJ010000413.1 GCA_021820645.1 Bacillota bacterium | reverse complement strand
AAATTCCATAGCCATACCCGGCTTTATACACATTCCCGACAAACCCGACGTTGGGGTTGCCCCAGTATTCGGTAGTATGCACGACTTGCCCACTTGATGTGGTCGACGTACCAATCACCAGTTTCGTGGGATCCACAGGCATTTCGGCCGCGAGCGTCATCTTGCTCACGGGATGACCTACTGCGGTCATCAGCATCGCCAAACTGGTCACTTCGCATCCATTAGGTAACTGAGGATACTGGTCCTTGGCCGGCACATGGATCAGAAACGATGTAGGTAAAGCCGTAGGTGCCTGAGACGTTTTACTCACGCGCGGTGCAGGTTTCGCCGATGGCTTGGGACCAGCGTGACTAGTTCCGCTCGCTTTGGCCACTACAATGGAGAGCCCGTTGCCGCGGCCTCCCAACGCATCGTGTCCCACATATCCGACGACACCGAGCGCTGCTAACACCAGAATGGTTTTTGGCCAACGAAGTCGCCGGCGATTACGACGCGGAATCATCGGTGCACCTCCTCTATGCGTTCGGTACTCTCACAGCTGGATTCCAAGCTTTTCCCCGTAACAAATTGTTGGTGCCACAGGGTAAAAATCATTAACGTCCATAGCTTTCGGTCATGGTTCACCAAGCTTTTCTGATTGGCTTGCAATATTGATTCTATCGCATTGGGGTTGAAATAGGGAAGATCCGCACTCCGCATCAAGTCCCAGACAAAATCCCGCATTTCATGTTGCAGCCAATGACGAATGGGAATCGGGAAACCGAGTTTAGGCCTCTCGGCCACCACCTTGGGCAGCAGGGGTCGCAAGGCCTCACGTAAGGCGTATTTGGTAGTGCCATTAGCCACCTTGAACCGGGCCGGAATGGACGCCGCAAGTTCGAACACTTTGACGTCAAGAAAAGGAACCCGAAGCTCCAGCGAGTGTGCCATCGACATTTTATCCGCCTTCATCAAGATATCGCCCGGAAGCCAGGTGTTACAGTCAACCGTCTGCATCCGACTCACCGGATCCAAATGCCTGGTGGCATCATAATAAGGAGCAGTCTTGGCCCACACCGGATCTTCAGTGACGATGGCATCTGGAAGCAGTAATGCCATTTTTTCAGATTCCGAATACATCTTGGCGTTGCCGATAAATCGACGTTCAAGCGGCAACGCCCCTCGCGTCAAATACCCCCGGCCCTTCAGCCCGGTCGGCAATTTCTCCGCCCATTGGCCCACCCTACCCCTTACTGGAGCGGGTAGCACATCAAAAGGCCGCAAGGCATAGGCTTCGTGGTAGATCGGATAGCCCGCAAAGAGTTCATCAGCGCCCTCGCCTGACAATACCACCGTCACGTGACGGCGGGCTTCTTGAGCGAGAAAGTACAGAGCCGGGGCACTCGGATCGGCAATCGGGTCCTCTTGGGAGTGCACGATACTGGGGAGCGCCGCCAGATATTCTTCAGCCGTAACCACCACCTCATGGTGCCGAGTGTCTAGATACTGTGCCGTCTCGCGAGCCGCCGTGAGTTCATTAACTTCTCCATGTTTACCGGCAAATCCGATGCTAAACGTATCCAGTACTTGATGCTCACGTAAAAAGGCGACCACCGCACTAGAATCAATTCCACTCGACAGATAGGCGCCGCGGGGCACGTCGCTCATCATGTGATAACGCACCGAATCTTTGAGGGTGGTGTAGATGGTTTCCTTAAGATCGGGCAGGCTCCAGTCGGCTCGCGGGTTAAACTCGACTGACCAGTACCGGGTAAGGGATGCTCGTCCCTCTTTTACCGTCAAGAAATGACCCGGGGGCACTTTATGCACGCCTTTCAACATGGTCCCTGGGTCCGGTACATATTGAAACGAGAGGTAATGCCAAAGCGATGCCAGGTCAACTTCAGGACGAACCAGGCCCGAGGCGAGTAGTCCCTTAATTTCCGACGCGAACAGTACCCCCGCCGGTGTCATGGCATAGTAGAGGGGCTTAATCCCGAAATGGTCACGAACGAGATACAGGGTTTCCTTGGCCCGATCCATAATCGCGATAGCAAACATACCTCGAAGCTTCCGACTCAGTCCTTCGATGCCCTCTTCTTCGTAGAGGTGCGGCACTACTTCGGCATCACTTTGAGAGCGAAGTTGGTGGCCGCGCTTAACGAGATCTTGACGGATTTCTTGATAGTTATAAATTTCCCCATTGGTGACGGTCCAGAGCCGTTCAGTCTCGCCCGACATCGGTTGATGACCACCCATAACGTCCAAAATCGATAGACGCCGAAAGCCGAGCCCGATCCCTTCACAGCACACCATGCCCGCATCATCAGGGCCCCGATGGACCATCGCGTCCATCATTCGAGTTATAACCGTGTTATCTATCGTCTTGCCGCCACTCGCAAACCCGCAGACTCCGCACATAGTGACTGCCTCCTCATCTGGTTACGTCAACGTGGTCCACCGTTCATAAACGCGCCTCGAGCGACTCACGTCACATTTTAGTGGAGAGCAGTAACCCAATCGGTGAGTAAAATCTCCATATGCCATCATACAGCACATAGGGGACAAGGTGAACGTAGAGGTACTAGAAGATTTTGTCCACGTTGGAGAAAGAGTGAAAGTCCGGTTATGGCAGAAACCTCGCCGCTTCCCGAGCTGCCTATGTCGTAAAGGTCATTGATCTCAAAAAACGGCACGGAGGATTGCCTCCATGCCGTTCCTAGTATCGGCGTGTTATAGAAAGTCTTCGTCGAGCTCATCCTCAAGGGCATCCTCATCGACCACGATGCAATCTTCATCCGCGTCAAATACCAAATTGCCACAATGGGGACAACTTAACTGAATCCCCTCTTCATCGAAGAGGGCTTCATTGTAGTACGAGTCCTGTTGGCAGACGGGA
>JAKADJ010000412.1 GCA_021820645.1 Bacillota bacterium | reverse complement strand
GCGTCTCGAACAAGTGCTTTTGAAGCATCGCCCGCAAGTGGTATTCCACGCCGCCGCCCATAAACACGTCCCCTTGATGGAGATTCAGCCTGCGGAAGCCGTGCACAACAATGTGAAAGGGCTTTGGCAATTAATCGATATGAGTCATCGGATGAAAGTGGAGACCTTTGTGTTTATTTCTACCGATAAAGCCGTCAATCCAACCAGCGTGTATGGTGCGACAAAGCGGATCGGAGAAATTTTACTCGGTATCTATGCACCCCGATCGAAGACGCGGTTTGTCACCGTGCGTTTCGGCAATGTGTTGGGATCTCGTGGGAGCGTGATTCCGATTTTTCAACAACAAATCATGCAAGGGGGACCGGTTACCATTACCCATCCGGATATGGTGCGGTACTTCATGACCGTCGCTGAAGCGTGTCAGTTGGTGATTCAAGCCGGTGCCATGGGATCAGGGGGTGAGACCTTTGTATTGGATATGGGGGAACCGATCAAGATTATGGAACTGGCGACCAATTTGATTCGATTGTCAGGACTAAAGCCGGGGCAAGATATTGACATTGTTGTGACGGGGTTGCGGCCCGGAGAAAAACTTTACGAGGAACTTTTAACCCCAGAAGACCAAACCCAAGCGACCAAACATGAGCGGATTTTTGTCCACAACGGACAAGCTTATGAGTACGATGCGGTGGTGCCCCAACTGGAAGAATTGGTAGACGCCTCGATTCGGGATGACGAAGCCCGAATTCTTTATTTGTTAAAGGCCATTGTGCCGGAATACCGCCCGATGCAGGTGGTTCCTATGGTACGGGATAAGGATCTCACGCAAGGAGGAAGACGACGTGTCAGTCACCCGTAGTGTCGTGAACTATTTTCAACAACTCATGGATCGAATCCAAAATCGTACGGCATTAGTGGCCGTGGTCGGACTCGGTTATGTTGGCCTCCCGTTAGTGGTTGAGCATGGCCTAGCGGGGTTTCGGGTGATCGGCCTCGATGATAATCCCGTGAAAGTCGATAAGCTTAACCGAGGCGAGAACTACATCGCTGATGTGAGTGACGTCGATTTGAAACGCTTGGTGGATGAAGGGCGGCTCACCGCGACTGGCGACTATCATGATCTCACGCAGGCCGACGTCATTATTATCTGTGTGCCAACCCCGCTCACCGTGAATAAGGAGCCGGATTTGTCCTATATTCTTAGCGTGGCAGACAAAGTCCGGACGATCATGCGACCGGGACAACTGGTAGTCTTAGAGAGTACGACCTATCCAGGAACGACGGAAGAAGTCTTGGAACCCATTTTGGAAACCAGCGGTCTCACGGTGGGCTCAGAGTTTTTCTTGGCATTTTCCCCTGAGCGGGTGAACCCCAGTGATGCGGTGTTTAAGACTCACAACACCCCTAAACTTGTGGGCGGGGTGACGCCGAATTGTCTTAGCGCAGCCCAAGCGCTCTACACCACCTCGATTTCTGAGGTCATCGCGGTGTCGTCACCGCGGGTGGCGGAGCTATCCAAGGTTTTTGAGAACACATACCGAGCGGTGAACATTGCGTTGGTCAACGAACTCGCCTTGCTCTGCGATCGGATGCGGTTAAGCGTTTGGGAAGTCTTGGAGGCGGCCAAGACCAAGCCGTTTGGCATCCAGATCTTTGAGCCAGGACCTGGGGTGGGGGGGCACTGTATTCCTTTAGATCCCTTTTATTTAAGTTGGAAAGCGCGCGAATACGATTTTTCTACCCGGTTTATTGAACTGGCTGGAGAGATTAATCTCCGGATGCCGTATTTCGTCTTGGACAAAATCGGACGAGCCCTTAACAATCGTGAGCAGTCGATCAAAGGCTCGCGTATTTTGTTGCTGGGGATTGCTTATAAAAAAGACATCAATGACGAACGCGAATCACCGGCGTTAAAGGTCTTTGAATTGTTGGAAGAGGCTGGGGCCGAAGTCATCTATCACGACCCATTTGTGGCACGAGTGAAGCCGCACACCTTCTTTTCCCGGGAAATTCGTTCCGTGCCACTCACCGCGGAGACTTTGCGTCACCAAGATTGCGTCGTGATTACGACCGACCACTCACATCTTGACTACGAGTGGGTGGTCGAGCAGAGTCGGCTGGTGGTAGACTCTCGAAATGCGACCAAAGAGGTGCGAGCGCATCGAGACCGGATTGTCTTGTTGTAACCTAAAGAGCCCTCAAGAGCGTTGTCAAGGCAGAACCAGGAAGGAAAATGACAGATGCCGGAACCTTTGAAGTTAGGGCTCATCGGATGTGGAAAAATTGGTCAAAAGCACCTGCAGGCTTTGGTGCATCAAAAAGAATTTGTGCTGATGGCAACCGCCGACACCGACATAGCGCGTGCCGAAGCGGCCGCGGTGGCATTCGACGCGGAGGCCTACGCCAGCGCCGAGGACATGCTAAGTCACGCCGAGCTCCAGGCTGTGATTATCGCGACGCCTTCGGGAATCCATAAAGAGATGGCGCTTTTAGCGCTAGAGCATGAGTGCAACGTGCTGATCGAAAAACCATTAACACTGAATTATCACGATGCGCGACAGGTGTTAAATCGGGCACAAGCGAAGGACCTACGCGTGTCGGTGACGCAGTTCAATCGGCTTCTCCCTTCGGTGTCCCGGATGCTGGAGGCGGTGACTCAAGACCGTTTGGGCCGGATTATTAACGGCGGCATCTCCGTGAGATGGGCGCGCCCGCAGTCCTATTACGACGAGGCCCCGTGGCGCGGGACTCGGATCATGGATGGTGGGGTGCTGTTCAATCAGGCCATTCATGCGCTGGATGTGTTGTTGCAGGCGATGGGTCCGGTCGAAGAGGTTTTTGCGCACGCCGAGACGCTCACGCATCAAATCGAAGCGGAAGA
>JAKADJ010000411.1 GCA_021820645.1 Bacillota bacterium | reverse complement strand
ACGGATTGGCATCGCCGTGTTCCCGAGGATCTCGTATAGAACTCGGCAGACGGCGTCAGGCTATTGGCATGAATTTGCTGGGACATTGGGTGCGCGGGGTGGTCGAACAGGTCGTTGCCAGCACCGTAATCAAGACAGCTTTGGCCAGTGCGCTAGCGTGGTGGTTGGCGGGTTGGCTTGTAGGACCGTCAAAGCCATACATGGCGGTCTTGGCGGTCATCTTGTCCATCAATGTTACGATTGCCGAAACGTTATCACGGGGATTGCAGCGGATCTTGGGAGTGTTGGGAGGCATCGTCATCGCCTTTGTGGTTGCTGCGGTGTGGGGAATGAACGCCTGGACCGTCGGCTTGTTAGTCTTGTTGGGTCTTGGCCTGGGCCGAACCTTTCGCGTCGGCGTGTTGGGAACTCCGCAAATAGCCATTTCGGGCCTGGTGGTCTGGTCAATGGGGCATCACCGGGAATTGAGCTACGCCATGTTGCGGTTTGTCGATACCATGGTGGGGGCAAGCGTCGCCGTCCTGGTCAACGGGCTGTTGCGACCGTCGGATTTGAGCCAACGCGCCACTCAAGTGGCGATCGATTTGGTCGACGACCTGAAGACTTCGGTGAACGAAATTGGCCAGACCTTGCTGGTGCCAAAAAACACCGTGCCCAGCAACCTCCGGGAACACGCCAGGGAGAGCGATAAGAAAATGGCGGCGTGTAACCAGGCTGTCGTGTCCGCCGATGAATCCTTACGCTGGAACCTTTGGGCCGGCCAAAGTCGCTCGAAGGTCAGGCAGCTTCGTGAAGTCGCGCGCCTTTTGGAAAACACGCATACCCAAGTCCGAGCCATGGCGCGCATAGTGGCGGACCTCGACGAGGCGGGATCGTTGCCGAGTCAGCCGGAGTTGGCCCAGGTGATGGCCGATGCCGCCACAGCCTTAAATGACCTGAGGGCCTGGCTCCAAGGCGACGCAAGCGCCTTAGAGTCCGAAGCGGTGGCGGCAACGGCGCAATCGTTGGACCGGTATTGGAAAAAGTCGGCCGGGAATGACGTTAAACCCTATCAAACCCAACTGTGGGCGGTTGCCCTGACTGCGGAGCGCCTAATCGGCGACCGAAGGCAGTTAGGTGCGCCTACTCAGGATCCTTGACGATAGCGCTCGATGCTGGCAGTAACCATGCTCTCGCCGGTCGCCCGCGACTCCCAGTTGCCGACAGCGGTCGGTTTGTTTTCGAGGGTTTTGTACACTCCGAAGAAATGGGCAATTTCTTTTAAAAGATGGGGCGTCACATCTTCCAGCTCTCGGACCTGGGCGAACCGGGGATCATCTTCTGCAACGGCCAAAATCTTGTTGTCCACGCCGTTTTCGTCGCTCATCGCCAGCATGCCGACAACTCGCGCACGCAAGACACACCCGGGGAATGTAGGTTGACTTATCAACACCATGACATCGATTGGATCTCCGTCTTCGCTCAATGTATCGGGTACATAACCATAATCAGTGGGATAGTGGAAGGGGGAAAAAAGTACCCGGTCGAGGCGAATTCTACCCGACTCATGATCCACCTCGTACTTATTTTGACTGCCCTGTGGGATCTCAACGACCACGTCGACGACCACGTTCATCCTCCTTGATTGTGAATTTTGTTTCATCAGCACGGCCACGCCACCAGGGATCGGGTGATAAATTGCTGCCCGACGTCGGTAGAGGCTTCCTAGGTGATGATACACTAAGTGGGACGAGAACCAATGCATTTCTTTGCAGCGTGGCTTGGCTGCGTTAAGATCGCATTCAGGGAGGAGACCGTTCGGGTGCAGCGTCGCTGGGCAAATTTGTCGTTAGCTATTGCGTTGGCTTTGTTCTTGCTAGCCTTGCTTATCCGCCAAAATCCGGTAGCGCCTTACATATCGGCGGCTGCGCTCGCATCGCTGGCTGGCGGCGTCGCGGACTGGTTTGCGGTAACCGCTTTATTTCGACATCCCTTAGGGCTGACGTGGCTGCCCCACACTTCAATCATCGCCAAAAATCGCGACCGCATCATCGAGGCGATTGTCGTGTTAGTGCAAAATGAACTTCTTTCCTTTGATTTTATTCAAAAGACGCTTAGCCGGTTCAATGTTGTGGACCGCCTTATCCAGTGGTTGAAGCCGGGGGACCATGCCTCGGACGGTATGATTGAACGATTGGTGCCCGAAGTCCTGGATTTGTTGCCATTAGAGGACCTGGGAGCGTGGTTGTCGGACTATCTGAATCGCCAGGCAGAGGCATGGTCGGCAGCCGACTTGCTGGCGGATCTCATTAAGTGGCTCATTCAATCCGAAAAGGATCGGGAAGTCTTTCTTTTTTTAGGTCGTGAAGCCAAAGTCGTGCTCAATACGGTGGAATTCACCGACGACATGGAGCAACGCTTGAAGGCGATGATCGAGCAATATAGCAAGACCACCACGCAAAAGCTCTTGCTTGGCGTGCTGGAATCGCTCGGTACGATCGACTACAAGGATTTGAGTGAAAGCGTGCGCAGTCACCTAATCGGGTGGATTGATTCGGACAACGCCTTCGAGCAATTTGAATTGGCTTTACTACGGTTCCGTTTGGGGCTTCGCGACGATCCAAAGATCCGCACTACGGTGGAGCAAATTAAGGCGGAGATGATCCGCCAGGTTCCTTGGCAACGCTTCCTCGAACGAGTCGTCGACGAAGTGAAACGGGCGTCGTTCAACGGAAGCCTTAGTCGGGAGATGGATGTCTTGCGGAGCCAGTTGGCGTCGCGCCTGGAACAAGATCCAGTCTCGCGAGAACGGTTGGATGGGTTGATCAAAGAGATGGCGGAGGCATTGATCCGTCGCTATCACCCGATCATTGGGCGTTTGGTACGGGACAACCTGAACTCCA
>JAKADJ010000001.1:28240-53479 GCA_021820645.1 Bacillota bacterium | reverse complement strand
ATAGTGGTCGGATTCCCCGATAAAAATTCTTAATCGTTGAGCTTGCCCTGAGATTGTAGCCGACATGATTGCCACCTCCGGTACTCGATACTCGCTCATTGTAGCATGGGGTCTAGGTTGGGTAAAGTTCGGCCTAATTTTGTACAATAGGGACATGGAACAGAAAATGACAGAGAGACCCGTACTAACTTCCGATACCCCGACCTACTTGGTCGTCAATCCCGGGTCCCGGAGTGGAAGCGATGCCTATCCTCTCTTGGTGCGTCGGCTATCCAAAACGCTGAACCTCGTGGGCCACTTTTTACCGAGAACCCGAGAAGAATTTCTTGACATCATGGGGTCGGGTCTCGAACAGGGGATCGTGCGGTTTTGTATTGGTGGAGGGGATGGCACTCTAAGCCTCGCGGCCAATGTCTTAGCGCATACGTCTGGCGTCCTGGCAACAATCCCGTTAGGCACCGGGAACACTTTTGCCCTAAACTTGGGGCTAGAACCTGGACCTCAAGCGATGGAATCCCAAGGGTGGAATGGATCGGTTGAGGCATTCGACCTGGGGGAAGTCGAAACCTCAGACGGGCGCCGGCTATTTTTAAATGGGGCCCTCATGGGCATTACGGAGCAGTTAGTGACCCTTTTGACTCCCGAGGCCAAAAAAAGGTTGGGGTGGGGGGCCTGGCCGCTTCAGGTACATGGAGCGTTAAGAGGATCGCTCCCGTTTCAGGTGCATTTGGAGTATTTGGGCCGGCATCTCTCCTATCGGACACGCCAATTGGTGGTGGCCAAGGGACGCCATCTGGCAGGGCCTATCTTTAGCACTCCTGAGGCTCATCATCAGGATGGGCAACTCCATGTGTTCAGTCTGGGGACCCATGATTGGTGGTCGTTAATTCGGGTCTCCTCGTTACTGTTGGCGGGTCGGCACATCAATGATCGGGCGGCTCATTACTGTGTGGCTCCCGAAGTTCGCATTTCGACCGAACCGCCGTTAGCTATTGACCTAGATGGGGATCTCTATTTGAAGACACCGGCCGTATTTCGCGTGCAACGTCAAGCGCTCTGGGTGTTGCAAGGGCCTCAGGCAAGAGCCAGACAGCCGGTGAGGGGAGGACTATGAGAATCAATATTCTCCTTTGATGACAAAAAATGATCCGCGAATGGTTCCAGCCAGGTTGGACTTCTGCCTAGCAAACTTAAATTTTGCGGCTAACTCGGTTGGGATCTCCATCCCTTCAGAAAGCTTAAAGCCCACGGCACGCTTGCCAAGATGGTCTACCGTATACAGGACATTTACCACCAGACCATCCTCGTAAAAAACGTAAGCAAATTTAATGTTTGCCACTTGAAAACGCGACGTTTCTAAGGGCTTGGCCGCAATTTCAATATCACGTTCTTCTTTCAAAACGTGTGAGACATAATCCGTTGTCTCGGGACTTTCGCTCGCTGGGACAACCGTAAAGTCGTGCTGATATTTGTGTTTAAAGTAACGGGCCTCATGAGCCCGTAAGCCGGCCAGAGCCTGAGCTACCGGAGAAGATTCCAAACCCACAGCAGACACATTGGTAAAATCTACGATAGAGGACACTGGGATCGCTCCTTTTATCTCCGCAATTCCTTTCGGAAGCCTCGCTGGATGAGTGCCTTTAGGGCACCCCAAGCCTTATGTAACCCACACGGGGTTGGGATCGGGTGAACTAGGGTTCCAGGTCACGCTCCCCAAGGCGAGTCCTTTTAAGAATACATCAATGCCTATCGCAGAGGCCCCGCCGATACTCAAAAACTTAAAGATTTTCCTCCGATGGATACGGTCAATGGAGCGTGGGGCTAAAATCTGGTCATACCTCAGGCTGGGTGGGAGGCCTGTCTCTTCTCATCGTGGGGAAGAGTATCCTAGTCGAAATCCGAATGGTCGTGACTCGGTGAAGGCAACCCCGTCAATAGGCGAAACGACGGTCCAAACGCTTTTGTTGGAGGCACCGTGCAAGAGTGGCTCACGATAAATGTTTAGTTAATGAAAAGGAATCCGGGCTCCCGCTTACCATGATTCGACCCTTTCCCTGTCTTTTGGCGGCATAAAGGGCCACGTCTGCTTCGAAATATAGGTCGCGGAATTTTTGGCCATTCTTGGGGTACCATGAGATCCCGGCAGAACATCCGATGCCATACTGACGCAAATCGAGATTTATTAAGAGCTGCTGGACTTCAGACACGACGTCTGTCGGCCGCTCTCGATGTTTAAGCCACAGGCAAAATTCATCGCCGCCAATGCGGCCTAACAAATCGCTGGATAACATGGCGGCGGCGATGCGGGTAGCGATTTGACGGAGCACCTCATCTCCGGCTGGGTGGCCTTGGGTATCATTAATGATTTTAAAGCCATCGAGGTCAATGAGAACCAGAGCCCCAGGCGGTGATTGGGGGTCGCTGGCATAATGTTCGATGGCTTCCTCGACGGCCCGGCGATTGGCGACTCCAGTTAGCGGGTCACGATACGCGAAAGTTTCTAGATCCTGCACTCGGTAGGTCATCGCATCCAGTATGGCCTGGGCATTTTGGTCGTAAGCGTCGAGGGTATCCGCGACGTCAAGCACCCAACGACGCCTGACTAGAGGAAGCGGCGGTAAATCAGTGGCATCGGCATCTTGTTCGTCATGGTAGGATTTAAAATAGGTATTGTAAAGGACTAAGTACCATGACGGGGGGATGCCAGCGCGGATGTGAGCCCATCCTACACTGGCACTCCGGGCCCGGATCTCAGGGGTCCTAGGGTCGCCCAGTAAGGTGGATAGATGTGACGATAAATGGGCCTTAAAGCGATTCGGAGTCATTGTCTTCAGGGTATCCCTAAAGAGGGGATTGGTGGAGGCGACTTCTAGCGCATGCGCCACAAACTGTTGATGAATTCGCTCTAGACCCGCGCAATATTGGGTGATTAAGGCCTGGTCCTGGTCTGACCACGGTAACAATAAATTGGACACTACGAACCTCTTCTATGAGTTATTTAAAATAAGATCGCGTACTTATTGTAGCGAGACGGAAGGCGTCGGATCCATCCCTAAGGTGCAATTAGCATACGGCGATGCCTGTCACGGCATAAACTTAGATCGGAGAGGGCCATCCTGTGACATTTTTCGGGGTTCAAAGCGTCTATTGTTATGGAGGCTTGCATGAATGAGTGAATGGCCGGATCAGGAATGGATTTCGGGATGGGTAGAGGCTTGGGGGGACCGGATGACCCAATTTGCCTACAGCCTGGTCCAAGACGCCATGGTGGCCCAGGATGTGGTCCAAGAGGCATTCTTACGCCTCTATCAATGGCATGGCAGACATCCTTCCCAAGAACTTAAGCCGGGATGGCTTTATACGGTGACGCGTAATTTAGCTTATGATGCACTCCGAGATAAGACGCGTAGACCCCTCATCCTGGACGAACCGGAGGAGATCGAAAATCTCCGCGATTGGTCTACCCGGGGTGGAGACCCGGCGCGAGGTGTGGAAGTATCGGTCTTAGAGGTCCTCGAGACATTAGAAGCTGAAGACCGGGAGTGCCTCTCTTTATTTTATTATGGAGACTTGTCCACGAAAGAGATCGCGCGGCGTTTAAAGATGTCGGAGGGAAGCGTGAGGACCCGCCTGTATCGGGCGCGACTACGCTTTAAAGCATTGTGGAAGGAGCATTCCTAATGGACGAGGGCCTAACGCCAGAACCATTTGATGAAGAGGAAATGCGCCGCTGGTTCACGTTATATGGTCCGGGCGTCCTAGCCCCGAGCGCCCGGTTTGACCAGACCCGGTTTTTTAATCAGGAGGCCCCTACTCATCCGAGGCGGCACTGGATGGAATGGGGGAGTGCGGTGGCTCTGGTCATGGTGCTTCTGGGAGGCGCACACTTTCTCTCCCTCTCGGATCATCGTGCCGCATCGTCTGGGGGGACGGCGCTTCAGTTCCAACCCCTGCATACGAGGGCGTCGTCGCCGGTCTATGAGCCTCCGGCCGGAGCTGCCAACGGCCCGGCGTTTGCCCCTGTCATGGCAGCCATCCCCACATCCGTCTACAAAAACTCCCGGTTCCACTTCTCCGTGGCGCTACCGACTTTTTTTACTCGCGTCCCATCCCAGTCGTCCGCTAACGGGGCCATCTGGCACAGTGTCCACCCGCTGGCCGAAGTGCAAGTATATGGTCAAATTAATGCCCTACACAGGACCACCTCCGCATGGATTCGTCAGCTTGGTCCGGAAACCTTGTTGCAACGAGGGCGGAACTGGGTGTTGGCGTCGCGTGTCCATGTCGTCAATGGTGTGACAACCGTGACCGAAGATAAGGTCTTTTTAGGCCTACGGGTTGAAGATATCTTGCAGATCCAATATCCGCTGAGGGACCAGGGGCAAGACCGGACGTGGGCCCAGAGAGTCGTCCAATCCTTTAGACCGGGTCCTCTATAACGTTGAGCCTAGGCATACTGTGGAGGGTTTGCCTGCCCGAGTCCCGTCAGCGCTTCATGTAATACCTGGATGACTTCTTGCACGGTGCTGGCCCCCACCGAGCGAGGGTGCGTTAGCCAAGTCTCTAATGTATGACGTAGTCGATATACAGTGTCCATCGTGGTGACGGGTAAGTCGTCATCACCCAATTGCTGCAGGGTTATATAGGTGGGGCGTAGGTTTTCTGCCGGCACTTGGTCTGGGTGTGACGCTAATAAATATTTCAAATAGGTTACTTGATTCGCTAACAACTCTCTTGCTTGCATCCAAGCCACCTCATCCGATTGTCTTCGTCCCGACTATAACGCTCATCTATTGCAAAAATGTTACATCGAGCGTCGGGTCGACGGTTTTGGGGTAGACTTCGGGGGCGCAGAAAAGATAAATTCGACCTTTCCGGTGGAGGGATCGAGATGAAGTTTGGCGCTGAAGGACTTACCAGCTTTGCTTTTAAATCCTTTTAACAGGGCAGTGGTCTTTCCCGCCAAAAGCGTTTTGATTTGTGTCTCGGAGAGCTTTTTTCCCGCTAGTTGGTGCCAAATCGTAAACGAGCAGCCTTCGCGCCAACGGCTGCACCCGTATCCTTTTTTTCCGGCAATGACCTGCCCGGTTCTACACACAGGGCAGAGCCCGAAATCACTTGCGATGATTTGGGCTTTTTGTTGCTTAGCTGCGTTGACGATCTGGGTAGTGTAAAGCCGGATGTCCTCGAGGAATGGGGCGGCATCTTCGCGGCCATCGGCGATCGCCTCCAAACGAGATTCCCAAGTTCCCGTCATGTCTGGATTCTGGATGTCATCGGGGACCAAGGTCAGAAGGGTGCGGCCCTTCTCCGTCGAAACCAGCGTTTTCTTGCTGCGCTCGATGTAATCGCGCGTCAGGAGCACTTCGACGATGCGAGCGCGGGTCGCTGGAGTCCCGAGGCCGAACTTTTCCATCAGGGCAAGCAGGCTGGCATCGTTAAGGGCCGGGGGCGCCTTGGTTTCTTTACTCTGTACGTCACTGTGATCGACCGTCACCGCCTGGCTTTTTTTGAGACCGAGAGGTATTTTGGTGGGGCGACCAGATTTAGCGTCGGCAGATTCCTCGTCGTTATCTTCGGGAAGCGCCTTAAGGGCCGCGCGCCATCCGGCCTCGATGACGGTGGTGCCGCGGGTTTGAAAGAGTTCGGCAGCCACTTCCGTAATGACCACGGTACGCTCATCGGTTCCTGAGGGCATGAGGCTGGCAATGAGGCGGCGCGCAACGAGGTCGAAAATCTTCGCTTCTCGGTCAGGCAGTCCGTGGGGTACCGCGCCGGTAGGAATCATGGCATAATGACCCGCCGTTGCCACTTTGGCATCATCGACCAGGCGTTTTACGCGGAGTGGGTCGGGTAAACTGTCGGCGAGGCTTCGGTAAGCGCTGGTCTCTAAAATGGTTTTCAGTCGACTGCCGAAGCTAGCGGCGATGGCGTGGGTTACGTGCCGTGCATCGGTACGTGGATAGCTGATGAGATGTTTTTCGTATAAGGCTTGTGCCACGTCCAATGTTTGTTGGGCCGTGAGGCCGAACCGGCGATTGGCCTCTTTTTGCAGATCGTTCAGCGAGAAAAGGAGTGGGGGGTGAACGGTTACCCGTTTTTTCTCAATCGACAGGATTTTTCCGTCGTCGTCTGGATTTATTTTGGCGGCGATGCGGTCCGCTTCCTCGCGACCATTAAAGCGATCCGTGGTGTCTTTGCCGTCGGAACGAAACCAGACGCCCTGGTACTCGCCTTGTGGAGCGCGAAACGTCACGACGAGCTGCCAATATGGCGTGGGAGTGAACTCGCGAATCGCGCGGTCCCGGTCGACAATGAGGCGTAGCGTAGGTGTCTGCACTCGGCCGACCGATAAGGCGCCTTGCCCTCGCTGCCCATGGCGAATCGTAAATGCCCGGGTGGCATTGAGGCCGACCAGCCAGTCGGCCTGACTCCGGGCTTTAGCGGCTTCGGCGAGTGAATTATAGTGTGCCAAAGGTTTTGCTGCGGCCAGTGCGGTCTGAATACCCGATACGGTGTTTTCGGACAACCAGAGCCGTTTTACGGGCGCCGTAACGGCGGCCCATTCATAGATATAGCGAAAAATTAGCTCGCCTTCGCGATCCGCATCGGTGGCGCTTAAAATAAGGTCGGCACCCCGCATTAACTTGGCGATGAGCCGCAATTGCTTTAAGGTTTTGGGTACCGGTTCTAATGTGAAGGGATCCGGGAGCATGGGCAATGTATCAAGCGTCCAGCGTTTCCATTCCGCCTGATAGGTTTCAGGACTAGCTAGCGTCACGAGATGGCCAAAGCCCCAGGTAATGGTATCGTCACCTACCGTAAGATATCCGTCGTGCGATGTGACATGCGGCCCCAAGGCGTGGGCAATGTCGCGTCCTACAGAAGGCTTTTCGGTCACGATGAGCACGAGATCAGTCTCCTCACCAACGATTAATGCCCGTCATCCGGGGAGTATCATTGAAGGCATCCTACCATCAAACCCTCTATGGTGACTACTGCTTAACGACCCCACGCGATCGAGTTTGCGAGGATGCCAGGCGTCTCTTATAATGCTGATGGCTTGGTGATCCTGTGTTGGAGGTGGCATTCATGGATATGAGTAACCATCCCACCGCGTTAATTTTGTGGCAATTTTACGGGATCTTACTGAAAGAATTGGTGATCATCGGCGTAGCGGTGGCCGTAGGACGGTGGTGGGTGCGCAACCAACGCAAGGCTCGTTTCCAGTCCGCGCCAGGGACTTCGTTACCGGAGCGCAGGATGCTTTGGTGGGGGTTTGGTGGGCTATGGATCCTGGCTGGTCTCCTGCAGGCACAACCCGCGATGAGTACAGAATTTGTTCCGCATTATTTAGTGCCTAATTTAAATGGTCAACCCTTTTGGCTTTTTAATCTCATGGAGGCTGGGGTTGTTCAATGGGCACGGCATCCGATGTTTTGGGACACCTGTACGGTGTGGTTGCAATTGGGAATCGGCGTAACCATGATATGGGGACGAGAAGGGCGATGGGCCCGTATCGCGCTTTGGGCGGCGGTTTTATGGTCGTTATGGGTATGGGTTATGGGTGAAGGAATCGGCGGTCTTTTGGTGCCGGGTGAGAATAGTTGGTTGGCAGGGGCACCTGGGGCTTCGTTATTTTATGGTCTGGCGGCGTTGGCCTTGCTCGTCCCCCCCGAGCGGTTTACCAAGGCGCGTGTGCAACGTTGGATCGCCCGAGGATTTACGATTCTGTGGGGATTTATGGCGGTGCTCGAAATATGGCCGCCAGATGGCTATTGGACCGGTCGAATACTTTCCAATGCGACCTTTAACATGGCCGAGATGCCCCAACCACACTGGATTTCCGCTCCAGTCTATGCGACCGCGCGACTTTTATTGGACCATCCCCACCTAATCAACACGGTAATTGTCCTGATGTTGGTGCTTTTAGCACTGGGATGGGGATTGTGGCCCAGTAGAGTCGTGGCGTGGGTTACGGCGGTGTGGGTTATCCTCACTTGGGCTCTTTGCCAGGACTATGGAGTGCTTGGTGGGTTGGCAAGTGATCCGAATACCGGACTCCCTGCATTAATCTTCGTCGTGGTATTTCTGTCTCTGAGAAAATCGGAATCGGTTGGCAAAGACCCGATATCGTGGGCGGCGGACGATTGCGATACGGGTACCCTGGCTCATGACTAGATTTTCCTCTTTCGTTAGGCTTCGCAGCGGTTCGATAGGTAGACAACGTTCTCGCGGAACTCTGCAGTGACCCCGGGGAAATTAGTCCCATCCCTTGTGCGAAAATCCGGAATCTCCTATCCTAAACATAGGATCTATTTTTTAAGTGATGGAAACAGGATGAGAGGAGGGCGCACAATGGCCTTTGTCGAGACAGTTTTCTTGACCGCAGTACCACTCTTTGTGGCAGTCGTCGTAATCTTGTCAATTACCTTATTGAAGGATTATAAATTTTAGTCACTAGTCGTCGTCTCGCGCATGTCCGTGTTTACGCTCCCCAATTCCGACAATAATCACCAGGATGAGGGCAGCTAAGAAGATAAGGGCTGAAACTAGCGTGAAGTTCATGCAGAGACTCTCCTTTCGGCAGCAACACGAAGACGGCGTGTGTACGTCATTGTAGCCGAAAATACGAGGTGTGACGAGACATAAAGGAGCCCACTATGAGTTACTTAGTCTGGACATATTTGGGCTTACTGGCATCGTCAGCCAGTGGTGCATTTTTGTTTTTTGGGTTTGCGCTGTTTGGTCCACCCAAGCGACGACCCACCAATTCTGGCGCCGTGCCGCTAACACGAAAAACCTTGCCGTTCCGATGGGTTAGCCTGCATGTGATGTTGGCGACTGTTACATTGGGACTCTTCACGGTGACGGTAATAACGATCCATATCCCCTAACACCGCGGTGGTAGTTGATAGAGGACCCAAAGCCATCCCATTGGTCTTGAGGCTCGGTGCTCTGAAAGGAAGCGGCTTTTTTCATGAAGTACTGGATCTACGTGGCTTACGGGACATATTTGGTTACTTATTTAACGGGATTGAGCTTTTATATTCGATTCGACGCGAAAAGGCGGCCTTTGCGACGCCGCTTATTGGGACTACACCTCATCATGGCCGTATTAACCTTTATCACACTGACATCAGCCATGGGGATTTATGCCTTTCCTCGTGTGGCGTCAAAACCGGAGACCAGCCGTCGCTCTACCATGTGGTATGACGCACGACAGCATCGCGCGGAACTCAAACAGTATCAGACTACCCATTCCGGTAACCTGCCGTCCGGACTAGGACAATAACAGACATGAAGGCAGATGGGGAGATGTTTTATGAATAAACCGTGGACAGACTCTTGGGAGCGTTCATCGACTTATTGGCGTGCTGCCTGGAAAAATAATTGGCTCGTCCCCATGGGATTTGCGACGTTGGCGGTGACTTTGTGGTCCGTGGTGAATCCTGCCGTCGTTCCGTTTTTGTTTTTTCGGATCCAACCGATAAACGATCCGATAATCGGGTTCGCATTTGAACACAATCTGACGGCATTGACGGCATCCTGGGGACGTATCCTCATCAGTAGTGCCGTGCTCATGGCTCTTGGGATCGGGATCAGCCGACGTATTGTGGGGAGTTCTCTTAAGACTCGGTCCCGCGTAGTGGGAAGCATTATGGCCGGGGTCTTGCTCATGGTGTCGTGGGGTACGTTAGCGATCATGGGGGTGCCGATTTTCCCCGGGAATGGGCATTCGGGACTGAATATTGGGGTCAGTAGTGCGTTGGCCATAGTCGTCTTGCCTACGGTGTTTTGGTGGTGGCCGTGGCGTCTCGGGCATCCTGGGGGCTCGGTCATCGAATTTATGGGATGGTTAGGCACAGCGCTCCTAGAAAAGCTTCTGATGGCATGGGCTTGGCTACTGGGAATTGTCGTCGCAGAGATGTTGGCCGCGGGAGTGGCCTGGACCACCTTTTCCCCGTTGATCGGCATGATTGTGCTTTCAGCGGTATCGATAGGGTTGTGCGGCTTTATGTGGAAGGCAGCCCACTACTACGTTTTGGGATCGCTAGACGAAAAGCGAACGACGCCACAGGGTGATGTACCGGCCCTTGATTAACCTCGGGCGAGAAAAAAACCGGCACCACGGGAAGGAGATTGCGAAATTGTGTCGAATTCATCGTGGTGTTATTTAAGTCTATTGCAGGCCATGACACCGAAAGGTGACATGAGGGAAAGAGTACAGCTCAAGTCTTTCGTGATAGGAGGAGGAATCGTTGGACGAGCAGCAGGATCTTAGCCAGGAGGAATTATCGGCATCATTGCCTAATTGGAGTCGCCGCAAATTCATACTGGGAAGCGCGGGGATTGCGGTGGCGGGGATGGCGGCATTATGGGCGCGTACACCAATAGTGAGTGCGGCGCGTGGAGTGTTTGGGTCACCCGTGGACACGGGACTAATCCATGTCTACCAAGAGGACTTTTATTTCGTTCCAAACTACATGACATGGCAAGTAGGAAACAAGATGACCATGCGCCTACATAATATGAGCACCACACGTTGGCACGAGATGCAAATAGGTCGCGATGTCAGTCACGAGAACACCGTGTTTGGAACCTTGACAGCCGATGGGTTTACTGATGACTTCTGGGCGGGAGTACCGGTAACGTTTAGTAATCCCTACAAAATCGACAACTTGGTGTATAACAAGGCCATTCCAACGTTTATCGGACCCAAATCCGAGTATAAGTTGACTACGGGGGGCGCTTTTAGTCCGACACTGAAACCCGGCGGGCATATTGACATTACGTTTGTGGTGCCTGACAAACCGGGGATTTGGCAATACGGATGCTTTGTCCAAAATGCCGCCCATTGGCGATTTGGTATGCGAGGCACGCTTAATGTGATCAAGGCGTAGCGGCGTCACACGATCGATCGTATAAGGGATTATTTAGACGAAATATTCCGAGAAAGGAGGCGGTTCCTCATGGGAAGCCTTGTGATGTTTGGGGTGCTTTGGGTCGTGGGTTCATTACTCGCAGAATGGGGAGCGACCGCGTGGATTGATTCAGCGCCGAACGGAGCTGGTCCGTATTTCGGTACGGCATCCAATCTGGGGATCGTTGGGGTGCATGCATTCGACTTTTTGGTTTGGGTGGCAGTGCCAATCTTTGTCTTTGTGGTGTTGATGATCCTGTTCGCTATGGTGAAATTTCGTGCGCGTCGTAGTGAGAAGGTAGCGGATGCTCCCTCTCAAGTACGTAATAACAAAGTGTTCGTCGGGACCTGGATTTTAATTAGTATCCTGTTGAACCTGCTTATTTGGTTACACCCCAACGCGAGCGGATTAGAGCAGGTGTTTGCCGCACAACTACCGGCCAACAACCCAAAACCCGTCGTGGTAGATGTAACGGCGCGCCAGTGGGAGTGGATTTTCAGCTATCCTCAGTATCACATTACACAATCACTGAATGCGAGTGGACAGGACACCTTGTATATGCCGGTTAATCGACCGGTAAAGTTTGTTCTGCGTTCTTATGATCCATTTCACAGTTATGCACATCAGGTTGATGTCATCCACGGATTTTGGATTCCCGCATTTGGCGTCAAGTTGGATGTGATCCCGGGTGAGACCCGCATACTGTACCTTACCGCCAACAAGCTAATTTCCACCGAGAGTAATCCGATGGCTCGGGTGCAGTGTTCGGAAGTGTGTGGACCGGGTCACCCCTACATGGAAGCCAACTTGCACGTCGTGACGGGCTCGCAATTTGCCGCATGGGCTAAAGCTCAGGCTGCGCATGGATAGTGAGAACGATGATTCGCGTCTCTGATCGGCAGTTCGGAGCGCTACAGTGCGAATGCGTTTGCATCCAAAAATAGGTGTTTCAAAGGAGGTTACAGTCATGGCACAACCCTTAACCAAAGACGGGATGACACCAAAACCGAGACCAGTGGCGCCGTTACCTCCCGTCTTGCGAGGGTTTCTCTGGGCTGCTATTGGATTTATTGTGCTCGCAGCGATGGCGGCATGGCTCGATCCGAGTCCTGTCAGTCCATATCTTACGGCAGTTGGCGCCATAGCAGGATGGTTTGGCGCGGTGATTGGGTGGCTTTTAGGGATTGGTGGCTACGAACATATTGTCAAACCGATGATGGGCTTCCCATCGCCTGCGGTGCGGACTTCAGGATGGCGCCGATACTACGAATATGCGCTGGATCATAAAGTGATCGGCCTTCAGTATCTTGGAGCCTCAACGGGGACATTTTTCATCGCAGGTCTCATCGCCATGGCCATGCGCTTTCAATTGATGAACTATCGGCCGACCTTGTTCCATTATCCCCAGGACTATCTCAATGCCGTGGGCATTCACGGGACCCTGATGATGTTTACGGTAGCCACGGTAGCCATGGTCGGGGGGCTTGGGAATTATTTTGTGCCTCTCATGATTGGAACGCGTGAGACCATGTTTCCTAAGGCCTCGGGCCTTTCAGTGTGGTTGGTACCCCTAGGCGTGTTGACGGTGGCTATGTCGCCGTTATTGGGACAGTGGACGACGGGATGGCGGGGCTATGAGCCCTTAGCGGCTTCGGATGGCAATGGTCTCCTCTATTATTACATGGGGGTTTTTGCCCTGACGACGTCTTCACTGATTGTGGCCATTAACTTAACTGCGACCATTCTCTTTAAGCGCACCAAAGGCATGACTTGGAACCGTCTTCCGCTTTTTGCCTGGGGGATCCTTACGGTTTCTCTGTTGAACATTATCTGGCTTCCAGAGATTCAAACCACCTTCATCTTGGGCATGTTAGACAAAGTTATGCCGCTCAACCTCTTTAATGTGTTCGGACAACCTTTAGGCTACGAGTATCTATTTTGGTTGTTCGGACATCCCGAGGTGTACATTGTGGTGCTGCCGGCTTTGGCGATTTGGAGTGAAATCATTCCGGTCATGGGGCGAAAGTCTCTCTTTGCCCGACCGATCGCCGTACTAGGGCTAGTCTTCGTGATGTTGTTGTCAGGGATGGTTTGGGCGCATCACATGTTCACCATGATGCGATACAGTGAGATGTTGCCGTTTTCGTTCTTTACTGAGATGATTTCGATTCCGACAGGATTTGCCTATCTGGCTGTGATCGGAACGCTATGGAACTCTCGACTGCGCTTGACGACGCCGACCTTGTTGGTCCTCATGAGTATGTTCAACTTCCTGATTGGCGGACTAACAGGGCTCTTTTTGGCTGACGTGCCTGCCAATCTTCAATTACACAACACGTTCTTTGTGGTGGGCCATTTCCATTACACCATCATCGGGGGAATGGTATTTAGCTGGATGGCAGCCATGTACTATTGGCTTCCGAAATTCTCAGGACGCACCTACAGCGAGTTCTGGGGCAAATTTGGAGCCATTTGGGTCTTTGTGGCCTTTAATGCGACATTCCTAAACTTCTTTATCCTCGGTCTACACGGCATGAACCGTTGGGTGAGTGCGTATCCCAAATACCTTCAACCCGAGAACTTTTGGACATCGATTGCGGCGTTCTTCTTGGGTGCCGGATTTGCGATTAATGTGATTCACATTGTGTGGGCATGGGTCAAGGGCCCCAAAGTTCGAGAAAACCCATGGGATGCCAAAACGTTGGAATGGCGGACGTCATCGCCGCCGCCGACCAAGAATTTTGACACACTGCCGGTGGTGGTCGGTAGTTTCTACACATACGGTGACGGCGTACCGGACCCTGTGGAAATGCCCGTTGCGGGGATAGATACCAAGGACTCTCGTGTTTAACGAGACGGGATCTCTTGACGAAAGGAGCAGTGCGTAATGTCCGTGAAAAATCCGTTACCAGCCCAAGAGAACGGTCTTGAAATCAAGCATTACCGGGCAGGATTTTCCTTGTTTCTCATTAGCCAAGGCGTTGTGTTCTTGGTGCTAATTGCCGTGCGTTACCTCATCGCGGGCTCGACGGTAGGCCCTTACAGCCAGTGGCTAGGGGCTGCGGTGACGGTTGTGATTCTATGGAGTGCCATTCAAGCAAAGCGGGCGAACTTGGCCGCAGATCAAGGGAATCACGAGGCAATCCTGAAGCGATTACACGGCGCTTTTTGGCTGGGTGTCTTAGCGTTCCTGCTAGTCGTGCTCACGTGGGTTGGGGTTCGAGCGGGGGGATATCCGGTCAAAATGCCATCGCTTGAAGTATTTTGGGTGGCCACCGGATTTTGGCTGGTGTATGTATTGCTAGGACTATTCGTGCTGTTTGCAGCCCGATCGCGGGGCATGCGGGTGGGATATAGTCCGGCGAGTCATTGGGATTTGGAAGCGAGCTCGCGGTTTTGGTCGCTGGTGGCGTTGGGATGGGTGGCGCTTTGGATCGCATTCTTCTTGATCTAATTCTCCATGGCTTTAACAACGCGGCAATAGAAAGGAGCACTGACAATGCACGGTCGATTTTTTCCGTCTCTACCCTTTCGGATTCCCCATTCGCCAGGTATTGCGCATTGGTGGGATATTTTTTGGTGGATCTTTCAGCTAGTCGTGATGACCTCGATGGTATTGTTGCTACGGCACTGGGCTCTTTCGTTTGACCGTGAGTACCAGCAATCAGGGGATCGTTCTACGAAGTAGAATGCGTCGATTCCACCATAAAGCCCAGGAATATCTGGATAGGGGGTAAGGGATGCAAAATCTTCCCGCGGGCGATCATGAAACACGGTTGACACTGGATCCGCCGCGACGCTGGGTGGAACTCGGGCGCGATTACTTGTCGTTAACGAAACCGGGAATCGTGGTGTGGTTGATGATTACGGCGTTTTGCGCCATGGTCGTGGCCGACCATGGGCTGCCACCGATGGCTAAAAGTGTGGCAACGCTGGTGGGCCTTGCCATCTCGGCCGGCGGCGCCCATGCGGTGAACATGTGGTACGACAGGGATATCGATCAGATTATGGATCGCACTAAGAACCGGCCGGTAGCAGCCGGTCGGATCCCTGCCCGTCGTGCTCTGGTACTTGGGATTGCGGCGGGTTGCGGTGCGTTTATGATCCAGGCCACCCTGGTGAACTGGTTGACGGCATGGAGTTGTCTAGGTGGCTATCTGGTGTACGTTTTCGTCTATACGGTTTGGTTAAAGCGGCGATCTCCGCAAAATATCGTGATCGGTGGGGCAGCAGGAGCCTTTCCACCGATTGTCGGATGGGCAGCGATCACGGACCACGTGGGCTTAGTGGCGGGACTCATGTTCCTGTTAGTGTTTTTGTGGACTCCTCCACATTTTTGGTCGTTAGCCCTCTACAAGCAAAGTGACTATCGGCGGGCTAAGATTCCGATGATGCCGATTGTTAACGGATATCGGACCACGACGATCCAGACCTTGGTGTACACCGGACTGACCGTCGTCACATCACTCGCTTTATATTGGGTTGCCAGGTTGTCTTGGATGTATCTGGTGATAGCGCTCGGGATGGGGGCCACATTCCTGGTGTACCAAGTGCGTTTACTTAGCACCGCGGATAAGACCGGAGATTGGGCCAAGCGCAACTTTAAATTCTCCCTGCTCTATATTGTGGTGCTGTTTGCGGCAATGGTCGTCTAGTCTTCAGTGAACGCTCTCTACGGTTGTCGTATAAGGCCCTGACTGCAAAACGGAATCAGGGCCTTTTTTTCCTATTGTTGTCCCTTTACTCGTTCACCACGCGAACCCACTTGCCCTTGGTCTTAGACGGGTCCTCCAGTTCTTCTAAGCTCATCTGACTAGGCTCGGGAAGTAGTAAGGTTAGGAGCACGCCGATAATGGCAAACCCGAAGGTGATTAAGAGGGTGCCACGTAGGCCCAAGGCCGCGTTTAAGAGGGGGAATACAAACACCCCGACAAATGCCCCTAGCTTAGCCACGCCCGCCGAGATTCCGTGTCCGGTAGCGCGGACACTGGTCGGATACACTTCGGCCGATATGACGAAGGTTGTCGTGTTGGGCCCGAACTCCGCGAAAAAATAACTGAATCCAAAGATAAGGAGGAAGGGGATAACATCTTTGGTGAGACCCGGTACGATCCCGATGACCCCAAACGCTGAACCCATGAGAAGGAATCCCATCCATTGCAGCTTTTTGTGTCCAATCTTATCAATTGTAAAAAATGCGAGGATATAACCCGGGACGGCCGCCACCGCAAAGATAATCAGGGACCACGCGATGGTGGCGGTCGCGGTCGCGTGCGGCGCCACAGCTTTGAGCACCAAGGGAAGCGAGATCGAGTTCCCGTAGTAGGCATAATCGAATACGGCCCAACTGCCTGCGGTACCCAGTAAAAGGACCCAGTACCGCGATTGGGAGAGCATGGATCCGAGTGTCAATCGTTTGACGGGCTCAGCGTCTGTGGCACTAGCGGTCAGCCCGCCCGAGAACTGGGATAATTTGATTTGCGCTTCGGCGCTTTGACCTTTGACTTGAGCCAAATAGCGAGGCGATTCCGGCATCTTGCGACGCAATATAATGACGGCCAAGGCGGGAATAGCGCCGAGGCCGAGCATGAGACGCCACGCAACGTGCGGGTTGATTCCTGATGCTAGCAAGGTCAGGGCCACGATAGGACCGGCGATAAGGCCCAGGGCTTGCATGGAAAAGACCAAGCTCACCAATTTGCCGCGGTCTTTCGTGTTCGCATATTCGCTCATGAGGACCGCGGAGACGGGATAGTCGCCGCCAATTCCGAGGCCCATAATGAACCGAAAGGCAAGCAGCCACAGGATGCTCGGGGCGAAAGCGGACGCAATGGCTCCGGCTGCCATGAGGGCCGCTTCGAGGCCGTAGATTTTCTTGCGACCGAAGAGGTCCGCCAATCGCCCGAATAACAGGGCCCCCAAAAAGGCTGCTAGGAGGGCGGTAGAGCCTAAAAAGCCGACCATCACACTAGAGGGATGCCACTCTGCTTTGATTAACACCAAGGCTGCACCGATGATAAAGAGATCATAGGCGTCGGTAAAAAAACCCATTCCTGCCGTCAAAACGGCACGAAGGTGAAAAAGTCCGAGCGGCGCTTCGTTTAAGCTTTGAGTAACCGTTTTCGTTGTCATAAGAGCCTCCTTATCATTGCCCATCACGATAGTAGGCGATAGTACCTCATGGGTAGTATGCGAGCGAGGCGTTGGGATCATGCGACGAATTCATAAAGGTCAGAGGAATAGTCCGTGAAGGGTTTCATCATTTGCCAGACTGCCCAATCCTGTCCTTGGGAACAATAAAAAACCCGCACTGGCTGATCGCCATGCGGATCCTAATGGTGGGCACGACAGGTATCGGACCTGTGACCTCTTGCGTGTGAAGCAAGCGCTCTACCACTGAGCTACGCGCCCAAATATTTGTCACGTGCGGTAATTCTTTTGGTTGGTGGGCCCAGAAGGATTCGAACCTCCGACCAACCGGTTATGAGCCGGCAGCTCTACCGCTGAGCTATGGGCCCAAAAAAATGGCTCCTCGAGTAGGACTCGAACCTACAACCACCCGGTTAACAGCCGGGTGCTCTACCATTGAGCTATCGAGGAGTGTTCCGACAAATGACATGGTAACAGGAGAGTGCATTGACGTCAAGTGCCTGGCATGCGTTTTTGCGGTTCGGCCAGTTCTACCAACTTTTCGCGGGGGAGGTAGGAAATTGGCAAAAGGCGTCGAATTGATCAGAGGAGAAACCTCAGGGAGGATTACCGTGGCTGGAAATATTAAGGTCATTACAGGGGAAATGTTTTCCGGTAAGTCTAAAGAGTTGTCGCGGCTTATCGAACGGGCTCTCATTGCCGATTTGACCGTAGATGTCTTTTATCCCATTTTCTCGTCTAGAGATAGCTCAAGGGACATCGAAAATCGGGTTGCGGAATTGACCGGGCAACTGGTCGTCATGGGAGTAACCGAAGGTCGGGCCGGCGAGATCCTCCAGTTAATGAATCCTGAAGCGGATGTGATTGCTGTCGATGAAGCACAATTCTTTAGCCCAGACTTAGTCGATGTGGTGAAGCACCTCCGGCATCAAGGGAAACGGGTTTTAATCGCGGGTTTAGACATGGATTACCAAGAGCATCCGTTTGGCTGCATGGGGGCGCTTATGTGTTTGGCCGACGACGTTATGAAGGTTCACGCGGTATGTACGTCTTGTAAAAAATCTGATGCGTTTATTTCGTACCGCTTGACCGGCGAAGCGGATCAAGTGGTCGTGGGTGAACGTAATTATACCGCCCTCTGTGTGGAATGCTATGATCGCATCATGCGGATCAAACAGGAGAGGACGACCGATTACCAGACCGCTTGAACAGCGATTACGAGTTTTGGGCGATCTTTGTGCCCCCTACGCTAGAATTGCCGATGTTGGGGCAGGGCAAGGACGCCTTAGTCGACGGCTCGCAGAGAAGGGCGCGGTCGTCTATGCGACCGAGCGCACGCCGCGGGGCGTTACCGCATTACAACGGTACTTGGCTCACACCCCGATTACCGTCTTGGAGGGGGATGGGCTCGGACCCTTGGTGGGACACGTTCCGTTTGACGCGGTGGTGATGGCGGGTATGGGGAGTGTCGTCATCCAACATATATTGGACCAACGGACACAATTGGGCTATCGGCCTCGATTCGTGATCCAAGTGGTGCAAGGTATGATTGCCGTACATCGTTATTTATGGAACAGAAGGGCATTGGTGCATAGTGCGCAGTTCGTCCAAGAACGCGGAAGAATTTATGCGACCTGGGTCGTAACCTTTCCACCCTCCGATGAACCCGTGGGGGATTGGAGCAGTCGCGGCCTGCTCCATGAGTTCGCGGGCGACCCCCTCTGGTCCGAAGTGTGTGGGCACGAGACCCAGATTCGCCAAACTCGACTGGCTCGGTCACTGCCTGAATCCGAACGGATGAGGATTCAAGAGGAACTGCAATATTGGCAAGGACAATGGGAGTTGGCGACGCTAGACAGATCGTAAACGTTCCGGTATTTTGAGGACACGACAAGGAGCGGGAGCGTATCGGCTAGACATGGAACAGCAAATGGAAGAAATCAAAGTCTATACCGATGGGGCGTGTAGCAATAATCAGGCGCCGGGTGGCCAACCCGGGGGCTGGGGTTGTGTTTTCGTCAATGGCGAATCTTTTTCCGGCGCGGATCTACTGACGACGAATAATCGGATGGAAATGACCGCCGTGATTGAGGCCCTGAGCCACACCGAAAGAGGCGCTGCGGTCGCTGTTTTTAGTGATTCCGCGTACGTCATTAATGCCTTTGTGCAAAATTGGTTCAAGGGATGGGAATCTCGGGGATGGAAAAATGCCAAGGGTCAGCCGGTGGAGAATCAGGACTTGTGGCGCCGTATGCGGACATTGGTCATGGAACGCCGGGTGCGCTGGGTGAAAGTAAAGGGCCATGCGGGTGACGTATATAATGAAATGGCGGATCGGCTTGCTGTCAATGCCATGCATGCGTTGATGGCAAAACATGCACGGCGATGAGAAAAGTGGTTGTTGACGTCGGTGCCGATTGGGGCGATAATAATAGTCCGATGTGCGAGCTAGCTAGACGATCGCGGGCATAGTGCCGCAAGGCCGTGTCTGAGGAAAGTCCGAGCTGCATAGAGCAGAGTGCTGGATAACGTCCAGTGGGGGAAACCCTAAGGAAAGTGCCACAGAAAACAAACCGCCTCGGATATTCCGGGGTAAGGATGAAACGGTGCGGTAAGAGCGCACCAGGGCTCAGGTGACTGATGCTCTTGGTAAACCCCACTCGCAGCAAGACCTAATAGGGGGAGGATGAGGCTGCTCGCCGACTTCCCGGGTTGGTCGCTTGAGGCCTTGGGTAACTAGGGTCCCAGATAAATGATCGTTCACGACAGAACTCGGCTTATCGGCTAACTCGCATCGCAGAAGCTATCCTATACAGGATGGCTTCTTTTGATCTCCACGAGTTGATGGTGTTGCCACTCGAGAGCATGAGGAACTCCACCGAAATTAGACCACAGGAGGCGTGCGACACGAACGGCTTTTTGGGGATCGCCGGTTGTGAAGAACTCAATGTGACCGCGTCCGTGAGAGTTTAAGGGACCGCATGCCTGGGGAAGAAATCGTGCGGTCGCAAGTCCTGGATCGACAATGTGGACACTGCCGCCGATTATGGTGGAGAATAAGCGTTGCATGTGGGGGAAGTGGGTGCAGCCGAGAAGCACGACGTCCGCATTATATTCCAACATCGGGGTGGCGCAACGACGAATGTGGGCGGCAACTTCAGGGCCTTGGGTTTGCCCGGATTCCGCCATGGTAACGAGTACCGAGCAGGGAACTGAGACCACTTTGACCGTGGGACGGTACGATTGGAGGACTCGCGGATAGATGCCTGAACGGTACGTCGCCTCCGTAGAGAGGACGCCAATGACGTCCGTTTTAGTGTACCGCAGGGCATCGCGACTGCCCGGCTCGATGACCCCGATTATGGGAACCGGGACGCGGTTTTGCGCCAACGGTAAGCCAGCGGCTGTCGCGGTATTGCAGGCGACAACAATGGCTTTCACATTCTTGGTCATAAAGAAATCCAAAAAAGCCCAGAGAAAATCTCGGACCTGATTCAAGGACTTGGTGCCATAAGGGAAATGGATGGAATCCGCAGCGTAGAGGTAATTTTCGCCGGGAAAGAGGTCCCACGCGTGCTTAAGCACGGTGAGACCTCCTTCTCCGGAGTCAAATAAGGCGATAGGGCGTGGATCAGGATTGGGCGGCATAGACACTCCTACCTTTTGTAACCATTGGACCGGCCTGGACAGTCACTCCATGCGGTCATGCACGCTTACACTGTATGCCCTTATAGCGCTTCGGTTACTCGCTCTAACGCGCCACGTGGGTGTACCATTCGTCGAGGTCAACCAGGCCGTTAATTCCCGCGACCCTTCCTTGATTACTATATTGCCACGCCGTCCAACGGTTCCAACCACCCACCGTTGGAGGAGCGCCATTGGCGTTGTAGTAGGCAATCCAGAGGGGCCGATGACTCAGCCGGGTAGTGTTTTGTAAGGCGGTCAGGATGAAGTTGGAGTCGGAATATAACATGGCAATCTGGGCTGGGTTACGCACCGCGGCATCCACATCGGCGAGCCAGTGTTCGACCCACAACAACAACTGCTGGGGATTCAATGCGTTGCTGGTTGATAGCGCTAGAGCTGGCGGCAGGTCGTAGCCCTGAATACCTCCGGAGTGATCCACCACATCAAGGAAAAACGCCGCTTGATGTTGGGCATCGCTGATGATGCCGGCATCGGTGGAACCACCACCGGGTTCGGCGTTATGATAGGCCCCAATGGTTAGCCCGGCATTTCGAGCCTCTTGCCAGTTGGTGGCAAACGTACTGTCATGAAGATTGGACCCACTGCTGGCGCGAATATACGCGAATGATTTCTTGGCACTTGCTACTTGGACCCAGTCGATACATCCTTGAAAGTCGCTTACGTCTATCCCAAACGCATTATAAGCATCGCCGTGTTGCAAATTGTGTCGCCTCCTTATTAAACGGTCTCACACCGTATCATATGGGATATATTGGGAAAGGTGCGGGGTGGCGATTAACACGGCAGACGACAAACCGGTTAGAGTATGATTAAGGGGTAGTACCCGATTTTATACGCAACAGGAGGGCGGTTCTTGATGGAAAATACAGCATTGATGGTGATGGATGTCCAAAACGGGATTGTCGAACGCTTTGCGACTCCAGATGCTCTACAACCCTTGCAAATGGCGGTACATAGTGCACGTGCTCATAAGATTCCCGTGATTTACGTGCGGGTGGCGTTTCGCCTCGGATATCCCGACGTGAGTCCTCATAACCAATCGTTTTCCGCCATCAAAGAGCGTGGTGGAATGATCGAAACCGATCCGGCGACACAAGTGTGGGAGGGCGTGAAGCCACTGCCTCATGAGGTGGTTGTGGTGAAGCGGCGGGTGAGTGCATTTGCGGGTAGTGGGCTCGATGTCGTGCTCCGCTCCCAAGCGATCGACCATTTGGTGCTCTCCGGGATTGCCACGAGTGGGGTGGTGCTGTCTACGTTACGTGAAGCGGCAGACCAGGACTACCATTTGACGGTTCTTTCCGATGCCTGCTTGGACAACGATCCCGAGGTACATCGAGTGCTGACGGAGAAGGTATTTCCCCGCCAAGCTGAGGTTTTAACGGTGGGCGAGTGGACCGCACGATTCAATTAAGGGTAGGGCGGCGACCCAAGGATGCGACGCTTGGCTCGCCGCTTTTTTGTGCGGCAGACAATCGGTCTAAGAAAGCAGGTGCGGCATGCTGAGACGTATTTGGGAGCCGCTCTTTATGGGGCGCCAACTTCTTTTGTGGCTCATTTTGGGATCCGGTACGGGTGCTCTGGTTGGCGTCGTGGTGACCTATTTTCTTAAGTTATTATTTTGGTCGATTCATCTCACCGCGCAGTGGCCGCTTTGGAGTATCGTGCTCGCATTGCCGATGGGTGGGCTCGTGACTGGTCTCTTAATCTACTATGGGGCTCCCGACGCGGCCGGACATGGTACCGAAGCTGTGATTCGAGCGGTGCACCGGGAATCCGGAAAAATCAATTGGAAAGTGGCGCCAGTCAAGGCACTGGCCACGATTACCACGATTGCGGTGGGAGGCTCGGCCGGGAAGGAAGGCCCGTCGGCCCAGATTGGGGCGGCCGTGGCGTCGGCGTTAGCTGATCTCTTACGATTCTCCGCGGAACAACGACGTCGCATCGTCATTTGTGGAATTGGTGCCGGGTTTGCCGCAGTATTTGGAACGCCTGTGGCTGGGGCGATTCTTGGTATTGAAGTATTGGCGATCGGGAATTTGTGGTATGAAATGTTGTTGCCTTCGTTTGTGTCATCCGTCATGGCCTTCGAAGTGGCGCATCAATTAGGACTCACCTGGAACTATCCATTCCGGGGGTCGGCCTTACCGTTGTCGCTTGGAATCATCGGCAAACTGGTGCTGTTTGGCATTGCTGCCGGGTTGGTAGCCTATGTTTTGGTGTTAATGATGGAGGGACTTCATCGCCAGGTCGTGCGAATCCGGGCCCGGTGGCACTGGTGGCCCCCACTGTTTCCCTTTGTCGCTGGTATCATGTTAGCGATCTTAATGCTTATAGTGGGACGAGAATATGGGGGATTGTCGTTGCACCTATTTTCGTCAGCACTCTCAGGCCATACCGTAGCATCATGGGCATTCTTATGGAAAATGGTGTTTGTGGCGATAACCTTAGGACTGGGGATGAGTGGCGGAATCATCACCCCGCTCTTTGTCATTGGAAGTACACTCGGGGTGGTATTGGCGGGATTCTTAGGAATCCCGTTGGGAGATGGTGCTGCGTTGGGGATGATTGCAGTCACGGCATCGGGTGCCAATGCCCCAATTGCGGCGATCGTTATGGGGATGGAGATTTTCGGCAGGATGCTGGCGCCAGAATTTCTGATCACGGCAATTCCGGCATTCGTCATGATCGGTAATCATAGCGTATATCCGAGTCAAAAGGTCATGATGGTAAAGTCACCGTGGGTTCCCCTGCCGCTCGGGATCTCATTGGAAGACGCACCCCAAACAGCACTGGGGGCTCCTTGGGCGCGTAACCCCGTTGTCGATCATGATCAGGATTCCACAATCTAATCCTTGAGGGGTCAAATGTTTCGAGTTCTCTTGGGAAAGGTGTACCATTGAGCTGATCCGGTTGATGGGAATGCCATCCGATCCCTGATAGGTCAGTTTGGATGGGATATGACCCGCATTGATTACGGTGAGAGGGGTTCGGGAGCATGCAAGCACCAGGGGCACCGGGGATAGGGACTCATTGGAGCCCAGCCAATAAGGATGGCGTGGGAACCGCGATAGAGGATGTCTCTCGGGTCTGGTTTACAGTCGGCCAGGGTATTATCAATGAAGTGTATTTTCCCCGCATGGATATTGCCATGCTGAAGGATGCCCAATGTCTGGTTCGTCATAGCGACGGGAGGTTTTGGGAGGAAAAACGCGACCTCGATCACACCATCGACTATCTAGATGACAAAGCTCCGGTCTTTCGGATGACGAGCCGCGAGCGTCGCGGCGCTTTTGTGATTGCCAAAGAGATCGTGACCTCGACCACGAGTGACGTCTTGATAGTCCGCATCGGCATGCAAGTGTTGGATGGAAATCCAGAGCATTATCGACTGTATTGGATGGTGGCCCCCCATATTGCCAATCAGAGTAGTCACCAGAATGCGCAGTTGGGGATGATTCGGGGCCAAATCTCGATGGAGGCGTGGTATGACAACTTGTCGCTGTGTGTGGCAACTTCCGTACCGCTGAAGTCGGCTAGTGTCGGGTACAGTGGGATCTCGGATGGGTGGACCATGCTAAACAATCCAGGGGATCTTATAGAGTATGATCAGGCGTTGGACGGCCATGTGGTGCTCACAGGGGAGCTTGACTGGCAAAATACATCCGAGCAAACGATTGCTATGGGATTTGGTCGGACCCGTCGTGAAGCCCGATTCAAAACTAATTTGACGCTTTTAGAATCTTACGATGGGATGAAACAGCAATACATAGCGGGATGGCATACATATTTTGAGGGTCTTAAGATGCTGCCTGATGGCCACCCGTGGAGCTCCATGCAACGTATTTCGGCAATGGTTCTCAAGACTCATCACGGCAAGCTTTTTCCCGGAGGTATCATTGCATCACTCACGGTGCCTTGGGGCCCCGTGGCGTCTGATGAACACATCGGGGGGTACCATTTAGTGTGGCCGCGGGACATGGTAGAAACGTCGTTAGCGTTGATGGCACTAGGCGATTACGAAGGAGCCCGCCAATCCCTGAAGTATCTGATGGCGACGCAGCACGAAGATGGTTCCTGGAGCCAAAACTTTTGGGTCGACGGAACGCCCTTCTGGAAAGGTTCGCAACTGGACGAAACGGCATTTCCGATCCATCTGGCGTGGCGCCTCGAGACGGAGGGGCATGTGGCACCGGACGACTCGGTGTACGCCATGGTTAAACGCGCCTTGGGATATCTAGTGGCACAAGGCCCTGTAACCGGACAGGATCGTTGGGAGGAAGACAGCGGCTATTCGCCCTCAAGCCTGGCGGCGATGATCGCGGCGTTAGTGTTGGGGGCCGAACTAGCCCGGAATCATCAGGACATGGGGGTGGCCGACTATGTGCTGATAGTCGCCGATTATTGGCAGCACTATCTGGATTCTTGGACGTTCACGCATCATGGCACGGCGGTACCC
>JAKADJ010000001.1:0-28230 GCA_021820645.1 Bacillota bacterium | reverse complement strand
ATGAACGTATTCACCCGGACACCGCCGTAGCCGTCGATGGAAAAGTCCATAATGGATATGTGCCGATTAAGAATCGGACACACCTCGATTGGTTTGACGAACGGGCTGTGATTGATGGAGGATTTCTAGAGCTTGTGCGATACGGAATCAAGAGCGCGCGGGATCCCCATATGGTGTCATCGGTGGCGGCCTACGATGCGGCCTTGAAGATTGAGGGACCCTTTGGTCCCTTATGGCATCGGTATAACGGGGATGGATATGGCGAGGGACCCCACGGGGAACCGTATCAGGGATCGGGTATCGGCCGCGCTTGGCCTCTCTTATCGGGAGAGCGGGGCCACTATGCGCTGGCTCTCGGCGAGGACGTGACGCCGTATCTTCAGGTCATGGCCAAAAGTGCTACTGCGGGCGGCATGATTCCCGAGCAAGTCTGGGACTGCCCGGATCTCCCCGAGGCAGGGCTTCAATTCGGACGGCCGACCGGCTCGGCGGCTCCCTTGGTATGGGCTCACAGTGAGTTTATCAAGCTAGTTCGTGCGTCCGAAGATGGGATCGGATTCGAAACCTATGGCCCTTTACAGCAGCGATACCTCAGGGGACAAGAACCGTACCGCGGAATTCTGATCTGGCGCTTTAACCATCGTCGGCGGCAGTGGCAAGACGGAGATCGCGTGGTACGCATCGTCGTAGATGCGCCAGCGCGAATCGTGTGGACCACCGATGGATGGGCCACGCAACGAGAAGGGGAGGCGGCATCCAACGATCTTGGCGGATTCTTTGTGGACGTTGCGATTGACAACAGTGATGCCATCGAGTTCACCTTTTATTGGATGGACGCAGCGCATTGGGAAGGAGTCAATTTCGGGATTACCCGGGAGTCACAATGAGGAGCACACTGGACAGTAAGATGACACCAATTACCAGGGGGCGAAATACGGCGGGCCGGATCAGGCGATGCAAGGCCTTGCCCGCCCACGCACCCAGGATGATGGCGGGGATGGACGGAAGTGACCACACCAATGGTTGCCATCCGAGCAGGTGATGGGCCCAAAATAAACCAAATTTGGCACCGGTCATAATCACATAGAGCAAGGCTAGACTCCCAATAAACCCTTCGGGGCTGACTTCTGGGCTGAGGACGAACAGGGAAAGGAGCGTGCCGCCGATGTTCGATAAAGCGCTGACCACTCCGGCCAAAAGACCAATTGGGCTGCTCAACCAGGTGGCTAAGCCCGAGATGCGACGACCACTTACTCGTTGATAGACCTCATAACTGACAAAAGCTAGTGCAATGGCTGCAATTAACCAATCTAATCCACGTCCTGAAACGACTACCAAAAAGTGGACGCCTATCGCAATCCCGACGAGGACCCAGGGGATGGTCCATAGGGCACGGGGCACCTTCCAATGGGTTCGATAATTGAATAGGGTCATCAGCGCGTTCACTAAGAACATAGGCGTACTATAAGATACGACTTGGCGGGCTGGAAACCATAATGCCAGCAATGGCATCACTAAAAGTCCGCCCCCGACGCCGATGGCATTGGTGGTGACCGAGGCGAGGAATCCGGCGATCGTTAAGGCCATCATCCACATCATCGCCATAGCCCACCTCCAGTTTCAACGTCTGATTCACTGTAGCACATTCAGTGCGAGTACGACGCGAAAAGAATCGCAGATCCCCCGGATACGCATAGAATGTAGGGGACCTGCGATAGGCCAATGGTTTAGGAAGCGGTCGGGTCTCGATTAAAGAAAGAAATCTGGGACCCACCAACGTAAGTGACACACGCAGTCATTTTGGCAGCGTTGACAAGCGGAGCAAATGTCCTCGACGCATAGTGGGCTTGAACAATCCAGACATTGTGCGGTGGCACCTTGCCCACACGCACACATTGGCTCTGCGTTCATAGCTCGCCTCCCCGTAAGATGTTGGGAGGTAGCATGCCATTTCTTTAAGCCTATTATGCAAAATGTGGGATTTTAATTTATAACATGGATCGTAGCAGCGATGGGTCCATATTGCCTCCGCTAAGGACGGCTGCGATGCGCTGACTTCCAAAGAGATGATCCCTATTTCCCATGACCGCTGCGACCGTTGCAGCACCCGAGGGCTCCACCAGTAATTTATGGCGGAATAATAGCCAGCGCATCGCGTCCATGATAGCCTCATCAGAGACCGTGACCAAACGATCGACCAAGGCTTCCACAATGGGGTACGTGAGATGCCCGAGGCTTAACGTTTTGATCCCGTCGGCAATGGTATCGGTCTCATCCAAGACGATGCGGCGGCCTTCGGTCCGCGACCTAAACGCTTTCGGCGCGCCGAGGGCTTCGACGCCTACGACTCGGACATCAGGATTGACCGCTTTAATTGCGGTGGCAATCCCAGAAATTAATCCACCGCCCCCAATCGGCACCAAGACCACATCGACTTCCGGCCATTCCGTGAGGATCTCGAGGCCGATTGTACCTTGACCAGACATCACATAGTCATCGTCATATGGCGGCACAAAAATGAAGCCGTCTTCCTCCGCAATCGCCTTGGCTCGATCGAGACGTGCCTGGCTGGTGGTCCCACAACACTCAACCGTGGCGCCATAACCGGTAATGGCTTCGGTCTTGGCTTTTGGAGCGGTCTCTGGGACGACGATTCGAGCTGCCAAGCCAAAGTGCCGGGCAGCCCACGCTACGGCTTGCCCGTGATTACCCGACGAGGCGGTGACCACCCCAAGGAGAGGTTTCCCGGTTCGGTGAGATTGTTCCACTAAACTGGCGACTTTGTTGTAGGCACCACGAATTTTGAAGGATCCGGTGACTTGCAGATTTTCTGGTTTCAGTCGCAACTCCGTTCCTTGGGGTAGAGGTCCGCTGCGGGTGGTTCGCAAGGGAGTGTTGTGAATCACCCCTTGTAAGCGAGATTGGGCCTCTTTGATGGTATCCAGGTTCGGGGCCGGAGTCATGACAAGGTCCACCAGATCGGATCGCTCTTAGTGGGCGGTGCCGATAAAATGTCTTCGATGCGGTGTTTTTGCCGTCGGGCTTTTTTGGCCAGTCCGACTGAGAATGCCCGGGTGTCGTATTCAATCGCCTTGGGACGATAGTGCTCTTTGACCTCCGATAAAAAGGCGACAATATCCTTGCCGGCTTCTTGCCACTCATCTTCTGAGAGTAACGACACATAGCGTCCGCGCCACATGCTGAGGCGGACGGTGATTTTCTTTAACCAGACCACTGTCTGGGACCGTTCACCGAGCCCATGACGCTCCATGAATGTGGTCAGGGCTTGCGTATCGTGATCTTTCGCACCCCAGATGACCATGTCCAAAAAAATGCTACTGGCGGCCGAAGATATCGGGGGTTTGTTGTCGTGAATGTATTCCATCATCGTGTCTCCTCTAAACAGTGATTGCTTGCTCGATCCTCATGGGGGGACCCTGCCCATGGCTCACTCTAAGTACGTTGTCCTATCCAACGGCTATTGTATCATCTTACGGAGTGCCCGATTTGAGTTGGATTTTGGGTTGGGCGATGACTCGGGAATAGGCTGGGACACTTTCGGTCAACCATACGTTACCCCCAATCACACTGCCTTCGCCCACCACCGTATTTCCGCCTAAAATCGTCGCACCGGAATACACCACCACACGGTCACCAATCGTGGGATGCCGCTTTTGCCCTCGAATGATGCGGCCCTCTTCGTCACGGGGAAAGTTCAAAGCACCTAAGGTCACCCCTTGGTATAGGGTGACTTCTTTTCCCACTTCCGTGGTTTCCCCGATGACGACTCCGGTTCCATGGTCGATGAAAAAACTCGATCCTATGCGAGCTCCGGGGTGGATATCAATGCCGGTTGCGCTGTGGGCAATTTCCGTCATTAACCTCGGTAACAACGGGACGTCATATTCCCATAGGCGATGGGCCAGCCGGTACACCATGATCGCGTAGAGTCCGGGGTAACTGGATATGATTTCGGAGCGGTCTCGCGCCGCGGGATCCCCATTAAATGCCGCATCTAGATCTAACGTAAGTCCCTGGAGAATCGCGGGAAGATCGGCCACGAATCCTAATGACGTCTCAAACGCTTCGGACAACCGTGGGCATTCGGTGCCGCCACCGTCACAACTATGGGGGCTCGCACGATGAATTTGATGTGCCAGATCCCATGTCACCACACCCAAAAGCTCTAAGCGGGCGTTGCGGCGCGACCCTTCGACGGCATCGGACCAGGCATGCTGCATGGGAAACAGCAGGCATTCGAGACGCTCGATTAAGCGCACCGTGGCTCTACGGGTCACCGCCGAAAACCCATTGCCATCGTGTATCGGATAGGGGTCATATTGGCTTAATTCTCCGATAATCTGTCCGAGACTATTCATGTCGAAGGTGCTCATAGGAATCCTTTCTGGGGGCATCGTTATCGGTTGTCTCCCCGAAATGCTAGCGCATCCTTTTCACCCACGTAATTCCACAGGAGCGCGAGGGTCTCGGCTCCTCGGTAAAAATTGTTGAGATGAAAGTGCTCATTCGGGGCATGGAAATTTTCATCGGGTAGAGCAAATCCCAAGAGCAGGGTGGGCATGTTGAGCACTTCCTGAAAGGTGACCACGACGGGAATCGATCCCCCCATGCGAATATAGGCGGCTTTTTGGTGGTAAATGTCTTCAATGGCTTGTTCGGCCGCAAGGACGGAGGGATGGTTGAGTGGGGTTTTGGTACCCGGGTCGCCCTCACCACGCTCAATGTGGAGGCGTACTCCGGTGGGGCAGTGCGCTTTGAGATGCGCTTCTACCATATCGAGCACGTGGTGCGGGTCCTGATTCGGAACCAGGCGACAGGTGATTTTGGCGTGCGCTTCGGCAGGCACGATGGTTTTTCGCCCTTCACCAATGAATCCCGACCACATCCCGTTGACCTCCACGGTGGGTTGAGCCCAGATGCGTTCTAATGGGGTGAAATGCGGGTCACCAAATAGCATGGGACTACCGGTGGAGGCTAAGAATGCCTCGCTATCGAACGGCAGGGCTTGGAAGGCCTGTTGTTCTTTCTCTGTCAATCGTTCGACCCCATCATAAAACCCCTTAATGTTGACCGTTCCGTCGGCGTTATGGAGAGAGGCGATTAACCCGGCTAAGGCATGTGCGGGATTCATGACGGTTCCGCCATAGACCCCAGAATGCAAATCTTGAAAGGGGCCGGTGAGGGAAACCTCTATGGCCGCCAAACCTCTGAGGCCATAGCAGATCGCCGGGACTTCGGCGGCAAACATAGGCGTATCGGAGATCACCGCAAAGTCGGCGCGTAAATCTTCTTGGTGGCTTTTGATGTAGTCGGACAGATGAAGGCTGCCGATTTCTTCTTCCCCTTCGAAGAGAACTTTCACATTGACCGGCAGGGATCCGGACGTCTTCAACCAAGCCTCTAAGGCTACCAGTTGCATGTACACCTGACCCTTGTCGTCACTTGATCCTCGGGCATAAAGAATGTCATCGATGACGGTGGGCTCGAACGGGGGATGTACCCATTTTTCGAGAGGGTCGACCGGTTGCACGTCATAGTGGCCATATATTAATACGGTGGGGCGATTCGGGTCCACAATAAGAGATCCCACTACGACGGGATGACCGGGCGTTTCATCTAAGTGAGCATTCGGCATACCCGCCCGAATTAGACGGTCTCGAAGCCATTGAGCTGCGGTCCTTACGTCCTTTTGGTGTTGGGTTAAGGAAGAGATACTCGCAATGGAGAGGAATTCGGTCAGATCGGTCAGATATTGATCATGATGGGATCGTAAATATTGGAGAGCCAGTTCGTGGGCCATGAAAAATCCTCCATCCTCGGGATGCGTGATCGCTTGATTCAAGCTCTGCAAAAACTGTACTCGTTTAGCATGGTGAGAGCAAGCGGTGTCTAGAAGAGAAAGGATCCGACCGCCAGCACGACGAACACTCCAACGATGCTCCATAGCCAACGTTGTCGACCCCGAAGAATGGCTAAAGGGCCCATCAAGTGGATGTCACGCGCCACCACAATCAGCATCGCAAGACTCACAGGCATCCACAAGGCACCGAGGGCCTGAGCCCAGAGCGCGATGGAACCCACCGCCAGGTGGGGCCAAAGCACCACTCCGGCGGTGATGGTGAGCGTCAACATATGGATCCAGCGAGACCGTCCGCCGGTGGGGGTGACGGCTTTGGGGGGAGGGGTGCCATGAAGCACTTCACTTAACATCCACGCTGAGGATAGGGAGATAGTGCAGGCAGCGAGAAACCCGGCGTCAAAAATTCCTAAAGCGAAGAGCTGGCTGACAGTGGGGCCTGCGGCGTGGGCTAACCAGGTCAAGGGATTTTGCAAGGGATTGCCCGAGGTGAGGGTGAGTGCACCGATCATCATAACGATGATAGCCATGGACACCTGGGCTAGAATCCCGATCCGAATGTCTTTTCGCCCCAGGTTCAATGAGGTGACACTACCTGACCAGACGGCATTTTGTTGCCAATAGATCATCCACGGTGCAATCGCGTTACCCGCTAGCGACAACAGTAAAAAGAATACCGGGGAGGAGATCCCCTGGCCCATTGCGGTCAACCAAGCGTGGGGGGTCGGATGGATGTAAAAAAGCGCCGGGATAAAAGCAAAATTAAAAATTGCTAAGACCAGCAAGAGTCGCTCGAGCCCAGGATAGTGGCGATATGAGGTGACTCCTAATACTAAGGCCCAGGAGAGAAAGAGTCCGACCCCCCACGGTAAACCGACAAGCTTCAACGCGGCGGTCATCCCGAGGAATTCGGTGACCAGGATGAGCGCGTTCAGCAAGTGCAGGATGGTTCCGTTGACGGTGGCACCCATGCTCCCAAACTTGCTACGCAGTAACTGGCTATAGGGTTTTTGGGTCGCCACGGCCACGCGCAAAGCCAACTCTTGGATGGTATAGGTGATGGGAACCATTCCGATTAGGGCTCCCAGGAACCACAGAAGGTGATGCGCGGCACCGGTCACCAAGTACGACAACATGCCGCCCGCATCATTATCCGCAGCTAACCCTAAAACACCGGGGCCGATGGCTAACACCCACCACATCGTTTTTCGCTTATGCGGGGGGCGGTTGGTTTTGGTGGAATCCAAATACACTATCTATCACGTCCTCTATCGCCGTTGGCGAATCAAGGTCATGATATGTAGCCCTACACCCCGAGGTGAGCCGTATTCCTTGGTTGCGTTAGAGACACAGACGGGATACGATGAGACCAAATGTAAAGGTTGGGGGCAACGGCCGTGAATTCATTGGCATTTGGCTGGGTTGAGATCGCGATTGGGATAGCTGGGATTGTGTTGGGTGGCATGGGAAAAATGTCTCGAGCTTCCGTCATTATCTCCGTTGGTCTTATCATGTTTGGACTGAGCCACATGGTGTCGCATCGCCTCCTCGGGATCTTTAATGACGGAGGCGCTTTAATTGTATTGTTCGGTATTGGGATGTCGATATCGTTGATGCGTCGTCAACGTCGCGGACCCAAGCCGCCTCGCCAGTAATAGTCTCTGCTTGAAGCGCCCGCACCAGGGTCTTTTGGGGCCCTGTCTTAATACCAGCATTGAAGAATTGTCACGCTTTTTGCGTGCGCCAATAGGCACCCCCGTAAGGTTTTTAAATGGGTCCGCCCAAGTCGACATGGCGCGTATTCGTCTCAACGCGAACGATTCCTGAGGCGAGGCCGAGCCATTACGGCTGGCGGCTTGGCTTAGCCTGGCGAGCCCATTTCAAGAGCATCTCCGGAGAGAATCGGGTGGGGCGCCCTTTTTCGATGACCCGTTTACCTGCCACAAACACACAGTCAATGGCCGTGGGTGAGAGTGCATACACCACATGAGCAATATTGGGTGGGCCTGGCAGTAGGGACGGATCGTCAAGGTCTAGGGTTACGGCATCAAACCATTCTCCGACGGCCAAGTTTCCGGATTCGATCCCCAGCGCCTCGCTGCCCACGCGGGTTCCCATGTCAAACACGGTGGCCGCATTAATAATGTGCCCATTGCGATGGGCAACTTTTTGGAGCAGAGCGGCTTGTCTCATGTCGTCGAAGATGCTATGGCGGTCATTGGTGCAGCCCCCGTCGGTCCCTAAGGCGATTGGAATACCGCGTGCGAGCATGGTCACAATCGGAGCGATGCCATCACCGAGAATCATGTTGCTGGACGGATTATGTACCACCGTGGTGCCCGATGCCGTCAAACGACTTAGGTCCTCGTCATCGACCCAGACGGCATGAATGGCTAAAGTTTTCGACGTAAGCGCGCCAAGATCGTCAAGGTAGGCGATGGGGGTTTTGCCGGTTTCCTTCAAGACCGCCGTCCGTTCGTATTCTCCTTCAGCGACGTGGATATGGAGCCGAGTATTCAGTTCACGGGCCGTCTTGACCGCAGCCTGGATCATGGCGGTGGAAGCACCGTGCGGACTGTGCGGTGCCACCTGCACCGTGACCAAGGGATTATCACCGAGTGCACCGGCTAGTGCTACGGTATTAGCACGGGCCTCAGAGGGTGTTTCCCGATAGCGGGAGGGAGCTCCTTTCCAGTCGTAAAAAGTACGGGCCAGCGCCAGTCGAATCCCGACTTCGCGCGCCGCTTCCGCGATTGCCATGGCATTTTCGAGGCCCTGATCGTTCAGATAGAAGAAATCGGCAACGGTGGTAATACCGTGGCGCAGCATATCCCAATACGCTAGCATGGCCGACTGATAGATCTCGTCCCGAGAAAGGTTTTGAGATACCGGGTACAAGACGTGGCTTCGCCAGTCCATGAACGTATCATCTTCACCCATTCCGCGCATCAACACCTGAAACCCATGATTATGGCCATTGACCCCTCCGGCTACCAATAATCGCTCGGGCCATTCTTCCACCGCAATCGCGGGATATTGTTGACGCAAAGAGTCGGCGGGTCCCCGGGCACGGATCCGGCCCAGTTCGTCCACGACGAATCCCACTCCCTCGTGCATGGATCCATCGAGGTAGCTCATGGCAGGGACGTAAAGGGTCTTCATGTTCGGGGCACCTCCGAAGCTTCGGTGAGTGCCTGGGTGGTGGCGGCCAGGACCTCGGCCCCTTGTAAAACGTCATCGAACGCGGTCCATTCTTCGGGTGCATGGCTAATGCCTGCGTGACTCGGAACAAAAAGCATGGCAGCCGGCATTACGTGGGATAAGATCCCGGCGTCATGACCCGCCCATGACACGAGGCGGGTGTGGGAGAACCCTAAGTTTTCAGCCGCGTTTTCGATCACGGGCAACCAGGTCGAATGCATATGAGCCGGTGCGACATAGTGGTATCGGGAGACAGACGCGTTGGGCTCGACGGCCTGGGCACGCTCATGGATCCATGTCATTGCGGCGTCGAGCGTTTCTTCGTGGGGGGAGCGGATATCGATACGAAGTCTTGCCTCCCCGGGGATCACGTTGGCGGCGTTGGGGCTGACGTCAATAGCGCCGACATTGCCGACCAGGTCTGGTTTTGCGGCGATAAATTCCTCAAGCGCTAAAATGAACTGGGATGCCGCTAACAGTGCGCTGTGCCGCGCATTTTTTGGCGTGGTGCCGGCATGATTCGCGACGCCGGAGAAGGTGACCAAGAGATGGGCAATGCCGGTAATGTCAGTCACGACCCCGATATCGATGCCGGAATTTTCGAGTCGAGGGCCTTGTTCAATGTGAAGCTCGAGATATCCAAAAAATTGGTCGAGGCTATCGCTTACGGTTTCGAGATCGTTAATAGAATACCCATATTCCTTCATCGCGTCTGCCAGGGTTCGTCCTTTTGCATCATGGGCGGATTGAATATGGTCGATGTCCAAGAAGCCCGCAACCGCTTTGGATCCTAAAAGCCCGGTGCCGAATCGGGGGCCTTCTTCGTCGGTGAAAGCGGCAACCCGTATTGGGCGAATGGGTCGGAGCCCACGATCTCGGAGTCCTTTGACTGTGGCGAGGGCGGCGACCACGCCGAGCCCACCATCATAATTGCCACCCCAGGGTACCGAATCCAAATGCGATCCAATGGCGAGGGCCGGGCCCTGGCCCACATCCCATTGTCCAAAACTGTTACCGGCGGCATCACTCCACACCCGCAGATCGAGGGCTTCTAGCTGGTTGCGAAACCACTGGTGGGCTTGACGTTCATGGGAAGACCATGCCAACCGGTGGTATCCGCCACGTTCTGTGTCGTATCCAATTTCGGCTAACTCTTCTAACGTGCTTCGTAAGTATTGCGCGTCAATAAGTGTCACTAAGGGACTTCCTTTCAGCGTTCGTGTTAGGGATGGGATTTCTCAAATCTGGGAAAACACACCGTCTAAGTTAGTTGTATCATAACACCAATAGAACGATGCGCATCTTGAGGCCTACTCATCGGCGGTTTTTCTCGACATGACAAGGGATTTCTTCTCGGCATGGCGAATCGCCACAAGGACGCTATGATGACCGAAGTTGCCACCGCTAAAGGGGGACGAGTATGTCAGCCGCTACCATGTCAGAAGATGAGAAGGTTTTCAAGGATCCGGTCCATGGATATATCTATGTTCACGATCCGGTGATTTGGGCTTTAATTAACACCAAAGAAGTGCAACGTCTACGCAGGATTCGGCAATTGGGTACCGCGTCGGTGACGTATCCGGGGGGTGATCATACCAGGTTTTCTCACTCCCTTGGGGTCTATGAAGTAATCCGGCAGATTCTCTTGGCTTTCGATCGGAACAACTATGCCTGGCCCCATCATCTGGACCGATTAACCATGGTGAGTGGTTTATTGCACGACGTGGGTCATGCCGCATACTCCCATGCACTGGAACCGGTGATTGGGATGCGCCACGAAAGATGGAGCGAGCGCATCATCTTGGATCCCTCCACCGAAGTCCACCAGGTCTTAGAGCAGGTGTACCCAGGGTTTGCGCAACATGTGGCGGATGTCATTGGTAAGCGGTATCCCAATCCGCTGGTGGTATCTATCGTGAGTGGGCAACTCGATGCCGATCGATTGGATTACTTGATGCGGGATTCGATCTTTACAGGTGTGGACTATGGTACGTTCGATCTCGCGCGGATTATTCGGGTCATGCTTCCGAAAGACGATAAAATTGTGGTAAGAAAATCGGGATTACATACGGTCGAGGCATATTTGTTGGCCCGCTATTTCATGTACTGGCAAGTCTATTTTCACCCCGTGAATCGATCGGCAGAAGTCATTTTACGGATGATCTTAGAACGCGCTAAAGTGATTCACACCACGCTCTTCATGCCCCATCCGGCCCTTCGAAGTCTTCTCGGGGAACAGGCTGAGATAGGCCTAGACGACTACTTGGCGATCGATGATAACGTGTTAATGAATGCATTTAGTGTGTGGTGTCATGCGAGCGATGGGATCTTGAGCGATTTGTGCCGACGCTGGATGGACCGTCATTTGTTTAAGTATCTGGAGTACCCGACCTCGAATTTGCAGGCGGTTCAGGACATTGGACAGGATGTGGCATCGCTCGGCTTCGATCCACATTATTATTGTGTGGTCGACGAAACTGGCACAGTCTATTATGATTATTATGTCGGCGGGGAAGGTACTTCCGGAAAGGAAGGGGCCTTATTCTTGTGGGATGAAGAGCAAGGTCAGTTGATTGAGATGTCTCGACTATCTAAGCCCATCAGTGCTATCGCGCGTGAACGCCAGATGGTTCGACGGGTCTACCTCCCCGAAGAGGTTTTGTCACATCCGATCGTCGGCCCTCGTATCGTACAACGAATTTCGGCACGCGACGTTCGGTTACACTAAGAAAGGTTAACTCTAGTCTCCGTGAAGGTCCAGGATATGTACGGGCGTATTATTTGGTAGTCCTTATTGGACTCTAGAAGGAGACTGCTAGGAACTCCGCTTCGGTTTCCAGCCGGTCCGGGGGTCTAGAAGTGCTCAGCGATTGCGCTCACAGGATATGGTTACCATGGATGCCCAGGGGCTTGAAGCGGGCGGTCCTCATGACCGCCATAGATGTTGTATGATGATTATCACTAGACACTCCCCATTCCAATAGCAGAGGTATTTGGAAGAGGGGCGAAAGGGACGAGACATGCAGGTTGGACTAATTATTCCGGCGGATACGCCGCCTACCGGAGGCAATAGCATTTCAGCGCGGCGGCTGCAAACTGGATTGCAAAACGAAGGGATCTCGAGTGTGGTGGAATTATATCACGAACACTTGACATCGTTTGATGTCTACCACGGCTGGAACGCTAACCGTGTTGGGGTAGCCTTGGTCAAGGCGGGAGTCGATCCCCGCCGCATTGTGTTGACCTGGACCGGGACCGATCTGTGGCAAGATTGGGTCCAGGATTATCGCCCAATTGCCGAGGCCCTGGAACCAGTCGGATCTCAAGTGGTGTTTACGGACGATGCTAGGGACCGGATTCTTCAGGATATGCCGGGTTGGGCAGATCGTATTCACGTGGTACCTCCTTCGGTGGATGAGGATGTGTTCCGGCCCGAACCGGCCTCAAAAGACTTGCCCCATCCATTCGTGTTGTTGGCGGGCGGGGTAAGACCCGTGAAACGTTCGGCATGGGCAGTGGAGTTGGTCGAGGCGGCTCGAAACGCTACCGGGCAAGATATTCATTTAGCCGTTGCCGGACCCGCTCGTCATATTGGGGAATGGGAGATGGTGCGGGCACATGCTAAGACGCGGCCCTGGGTACATCTTTTGGGAGAAGTTCCCAAAGAAGATATGGTAGCCTGGTATAACAGTGCTGACGTGACCTTGAATACCTCCGCTGTAGAAGGGGTATCTAATGCGTTGATGGAGGCATTAGCGTGTGGTGCGCTGGTGCTGTGCAGCAACATCGCGGGAAATCGGTATCTGGTTCAAGATGGCGTCAATGGGTTGTTATTTGAGAGCCAATCCGAATTTGTCGCTCAACTATCCCGGGCGCTGCAGCCTGATGAACGCATGAAGGCGATTCGGGCCACCGCGCGCGAACGTATTTTGGCCCGCCATTCTCTGATGCGAGAAGCCCAAGATTATGTGGAACTCTACCAACAATCTCTCGCCGTAGCGGCTCACGGCTGTCATCGATGAAAGCCATTGGCCTTTTGCGCTACGACGTCGAAGACTATCTGACCCGGGAATCTCACGATGCCCTTGGAAACATTCTTGAGTCTATGCAAGGGGTAGGAATTGCCGGGTCTTATGGCATTGTCGGGAAGAAGGCGCGTGTCCTCGCCGAAGGTGGCTATCGGTCTGCGCTCGATGCCTTGCGCCAAGAGACGGCTCTCGGTTTTCACTCGTGGAGTCACTCGGAGCATCCGACCATCGCGGAAGAGCTCCAGAACCTGTCGTACCAAGACGGCATCCAGGCCTTCGTCGAACGTGAGAAAATTGGAGTAGAGATGGTAGCTGATGCGATTCGACCCCCAATATACTTTACCCAACCCGGTGCCAATTGGGTACCGGCTGCCGTGGAAGCGCTGCCCCTATTGGGCATGGACACATTTTTTAGTGATGCCTGGAATAGCTACGTGGTTCCCTTAGACGAACCGGTATGGTTGGGATCGGTTTTGCATCTCTCGCCCCCGGTGATGACGCCGCGGCCATTTTTATTGAAATTTCCTGATAATATAAGAGACGCTTTAGATATGATCGATGAGGCAGCGGCCCAGTTTTCCGGCGGTAAGATTTTCATGGTCATGGCGCACCCCACGGAACTCGTGTCGACGAAGTTTTGGGATGCCGTGAACTTTGCGCACGGAGCGACGGTGGATGTGCTACGACCGGCACCGGTGCGCAGTCGCACGGAACAAAAACATGCTCGAGACGCGTATCGAGAATATCTCTTGGCGATCTCCCGTCATCCCGATATCGAGTGGCTCAATGTGGTCCAATTGCGAGACCGGGTGATTCCCCGTGGGGAACGCCGGGTTGACCTTGAGCGATGGAAACCACATCTAAGAGATCGCCTGGGACCACTTCGTGTCGATGGGGTATCGTTATCGGCGGCGCAGCAGGTCTTTTTGTTGGCGTGTGCGGTCGATGCTGACCGTACCCCCACGGTCATGGTGCCACAGATACTGCCCCCAGACGATTGGGAGCCGAGTCTTCGGACGGCGACCCCATTTGGGGCGGTATCGGCAGAGGAGATACGTCGCGCCAGTCGGTGGTTGGTGCGTGAAATCCAGGACCACGGACGGTTACCCAGTCGGGTGCCATGGGAGCGCACTGACTGGTCCATTGAAGCCTATGCAGCATATGCCCGGGCTTTGTGGGAAAATCCTCAAAAGGCCGAGGTGGTGGGAAGGCCGTTGGAGTTGGGGTTCTTGCAGTTGATTCAAGAACCCGACCAGCTACACTGGGATTGGCCAATATTTCCTCACGAATTCCGTCCGTTTCAGCTGTGGCAACAGGCACGGTCCATTGCTTGGTCGCTGGCATGGGTAGAGTGGCGATGACAGCATCAGGGCAATCTGCTACAGTGTGATTAGGTAAATTTATCCAATTCGGAAGGTGGATGATGGGTATGCGTGCGGTACAGGTTCGCGAACCGGGAGGAGCCACTGTATTACAATACCAAGAGGTAGTGACCCCAGAACCTGGATGCGGCGAAGTGCTTATCCGGCTTCGAGCAGCGGGCGTAAACCATCGAGATATTTGGGTGAGGCAGGGTGCCTTTGGTGGATTTGCGACTCCGAGAATTTTAGGGAGCGACGGAGCCGGGGAAATTGAAGCGCTTGGAGATGGAGTTGACGGATTTCAAGTCGGGCAACGGGTGGTGTTGAATCCGGGCATGGCGTGCGGTGCCTGCCGTTTTTGTTTGGGTGGGGAGCAACCGAGTTGCGCCAAGTTTCGCATTTTCGATGGGACCTATGCTGAGTACGCAGTGGTACCCCAAACCAATGTGGTACCCATGCCGAGCGGACTTACCTTTGCAGAGGCAGCGTCGGTGGGGGTTCCCTTCATTACCGCCGAGGATTTTTTGCAAAAAGCGGGGGCGGCACCCGGCATGACGCTCTTACTCTGGGCGGCCAATGGGGGTTTAGGGTTAGCCACCTTGCAGTTGGCCAAGCGTCGTGGGATGAGGGTAATTGCCGTGGTGCGGTCGACTTTTAAACAAACCGACCGTCTGCGTCAATTTGGGGCCGATGAAATCATACGCTGGGATGCCGGAGATGACGTCCTATCCGAGGTCATGAGTCTAACCCAGCAACAAGGGGCCGATATGACCGTCGATTCTCTGGGACAAGCCACGTTTGAGCAATCCTTGGAGGCGACACGCAGAGGAGGCGTCGTGGTCTCAGTGGGGTCGACCACTGGCGGTCTCGTGAGCTTCGAACTGGGGCGGCTGTTTCGTCGTCGGCAATCCATATTAGGGGCATATCTTGGGAGCAGTGCGATTTTACCGCGCATCTTGCCGTTGTTTGCTCGAGGAGAACTGGTGCCGGTGATTGATCATACGTTTCCCTTGGAGCAAGCGGACCAGGCTCATGAACACCTGGAGACCTCCAGTGTGTTCGGTAAGATTATTTTGGAACTCTAAAAGGGTATCACCGCGGTATCCCGAAGGCGCCGCGGTAATCCCTATGTATGCTTGTGAATTTACCGACGGCCGGCCATCTGCTGTTCGGCCATTTCGATCATCTTACGTACCATGTGACCTCCGACTGCACCACATTGTCGGGAAGGAATGTCACCCCAATATCCGTCTTCTACGCCTTGCAGACCGAGTTCGCGTGCGACTTCATATTTAAATTGGTCAAGCGCACGGGCGGCACCTTGTACTAAGGCACGGTTGCCTGTGTTGTTACTACGAGCCATGTTTGTCACCTCCATGAGACTGACATGACACTAGTATCACCGGATATTGGCGGAATACCCACGTTTTCAGGATCTGAACAGCAACCAATTTCTAGGGGCCTTGCCAATTGCTACGGCCGTGTGGAGTTATTTCCCAAACATTGCAGGATATTATGGGAGAGATGTCTAATCAAGAATCGGGGAGGTGTCTTTGGTGAATAAAGTGTTAACGGCTGAAGCGATGTTAGACCAGATCCCTGACGGCGCTAGCATTACTATTGGGGGATCGTCGTTGTCACGAAAACCGATGGCGTTGGTGCGAGCCTTGGCACGCAGTGGCCGTAAGGATTTGACGCTAATCGTCAATGTGGGCGGTCCGGAGGTGGACTTGCTGTTGGGATTGGGCGTTGTGTCTAAGGTTATCTATGCATTTGTGGGATTTGAAGTGATGGGGTTGGCGCCGAATTTTCGTCGAGCGCGCCAAGGCCAAATAGTCGAATTTGAGGAGTGGACAGAGTACACCGTGATGGCTGGGCTTGATGCGGCCATCAAACGTGTTCCATTTTTGCCGACTCGGTCTGGTCTAGCGACTGACGTCTTAAAAGTGAATCACGCGTTTCGCACCATGACGGACCCTTTTACGGGACAACAGTTGGTGGCGGTGCCGGCGATTCATCCAGACTTCGCGCTGATTCACGTCAATTATGCCGATGAACGCGGCAATGGCGTAATTCTGGGAGATGGTCATATAGACGTCCTGTGTGCTAAAGCCGCCAAGACCACGTTTATGTCCTGCGAGCGGCTAGTCCATGCGGATGAACTCCAACGGTTCGGTCGGGATGTACAAATTTTGCGAATTCATACCCAAGGGGTCGCGGAGATGCCCTGGGGGGCCCATCCGACAGGATGCGCCCCAGAATATCGTGCCGACCTAAAACACCTCGAGGAATATATGGCCGCGGCCAACGACCCGGCTAAATGGGCGGTTTATCAAGATTCGATGGTGTTTGTGGAGCATGGGCAATATTTAGATCGCATTGGTGGACGCGAACACTTGGTATCGAGATTGCACGTGTAAAGGGCCTAGAGGAGGGAGATAAGGACCATGGAATATTCTTTAGATGAATTGATGATTGCCACCATGGCACACCAACTCAAGGGAGAATTTCTCGTGAGCTCGGTGACCGCTTTTGGGGCGCTTGCGGCACTCGTGGCACAAAAGACCCATGCACCGGAACTGGCAGTGTTAGCCACGCCGGAATCCGGGATGGAAGTGACCCCGCTACCGACGTTGACGTTGGGACAGTTTCTTACAGATGTTCAACGGGGAATTCCCCTGACGATGGAGGAGATTTTTGACGCTATTTTTTGTGATCTGTTTCGGATTTGGATTAATCCGGCCCAAATCGATCAATTTGGGAATGTCAATATTAGTTCGATTGGTCCCTGGGAAAAGCCCAAAGTGGCATTGGTGGGGTCTCGGGGAATACCGGAAGATACCAGTCATTTATCTCAAATTTTCTACTACATCTTGCATCACAACACGCGTAGTGTGGTTTCTCAGGTGGATTTTCGGAGTGGGGCTGGAAATGGGGCAGAGAGAGACCAGTATCTGGGGCGCTCAGGTGCTCCCAGTCTCTTAGTCACCGACTTGGGTGTGTTTGACTTTAGTGGGCCGGGTGGCTCGATGGCCGTAGTAACCTTGCACCCTGGGGTGTCACCCGATGAGGTTAGGGAGCGGACCGGATTTGATCTTCAGGTGACGGACATTATCCCTCACACCACGCCACCCACCGCGCAAGAACTCGAAATTATCCGCACGGCGGATCCTCTGGAAGTAAGAAAGCTTGAACTGTTGGCGGGCGAAGAGGCCAGTGAGAAATTTGTGACCATTTACGAACGCGAACGTCAAGCTTTGCACGTGGCGTGGCCCGCTCGTGGTCGACATTGAGCGCATCAGAACCGCGCAGCCCTCAATCGAAATAGAGGAAGAGAAGACCGTGGGTGGGCACTGGGGCCGCCTATGGTCTTCTCTTCTGTCACGGACGCGTCCTTGCCCTGGTGGGAAACCTCATCGGAGGCCCTCTGTGTGCGGGTTTAGATTTTAGAATACGCGCACAATCAAGGAAGTCGTGCCCTTCGCATGGACCATCACCGGAGTACCCTGGGGTACTTGGCTCAACGTGGCGGTGGCATGATGGGGCCATAGTACCTTAACAGTCTTACCGCTTAAATTGATGGTGTCCGTGCCCAATGGGTTGGTTACCACTAAGCTTGCGGTGGAAACCGACGAGAGTTTCCCCACCGCGAATCGGGCATCACGTTGTTGGGGTCGGTGAGGTTCCGGGATGACAGCTAACGGTGTCTTGGTTACCGGATCGAGCAACAATAGAACGTGGCGGCCTGTCTTGAGCTTGCTAAGCCACTTGGCCATTGGAAGCTTCGCCTCAGTTATCGTCAGAGATCCGGTGTTAGCAGTCTTCAGGGTGAGGATCCCATTTTGGTTAGAAACAACAGTCGCCCGCATTCTGGTGGGTTGCGCCGCCAAAGCCGTCGGAGTGAGGGTGGTTCCGGACAGTTTCCCGAATACCATGACCTTGGCCCCGTTGGTTAAGTTTGATACCCCCAGTAAGGTGGAGGGAGTGCTCGCTAGGGACAGGGTCTTCTTTTTAGGCGTGACGAGCGCCCAACGTCCGTTACCGCTTGCCGTCAACACACCTCGAGCCACGGGAAGCATCACGATGTGGTTGTGAAAGGCCAGGACCGGATCTCCGACTTGCAATAGAGACGAGGAGACAGGGTAGGCCAAAGCGCGAATCGTCGTTTGATTAAGGTCAAAGGTGTGGGTATGCTTGCCGTGATATCGAACCGTCACCGTGGTCGCAGTGACCGCCGTAACACGTCCGCGGTGGCGCATCATTTTTCGATGCGCCTGCGGCATTGCGTGCGACGCAGCGCTCGCCGTGTTGCTAGTGGGCGGGGGGGAAGCCGCAAATGTGGTGGCACCAATGGCGAGCATTCCCGATGCGGCGAAACCTGCCATGATGGTGACCAGAGTCGCTTTCTTCATGTGTGGATGACCTCCTTGGATTTGGATCCCGTGGATCCCAAGCCCTATTGTGCCTTGCCAACCTGAAACCCATCCCAAATCCTGCTAAAGTTGCGGTTAATTTTGGCTCAAATTTTGCTGAAGCGGCAACATGACCCGCATGATGGCACCGTGTTGGGGCGCCTTTCGGTTACTGACATCAACGTGACCACCATGGGCTTTAACCAAGGCATCGACGATTGAAAGACCGAGTCCGGTTCCCCCGGAGGTGGAGGTGCGTGCTTGATCACTACGATAAAATCGCTCAAACAAGTGCTCAATGTCTTGCGGGGCAATACCAGGACCGTAGTCGCCGACTTCTACGACGGCGCTGTCACGATGACGATAGAGTGACACATCAATGGGCATATCCGGGGGAGAATAGCGTGCGGCATTTTCTATGAGGTTTAGGGCAATCTCCGTTAATCGGTCGGGGTCCGCGACCACCGAAATCGATTCCGCGCTGAAGTTGATGGGGTGTGGCTGGGCGACGTTAGTTAAGACGGGGGTCACGGCGTCTAGCCATCGCGCCATATCCAAGGGGACAGGTGCGATGGCTGTGGTAGGAGCGGTGTCGATACGGGACAAGGTCAATAGTTGGTTGACGAGTCTACCCATGCGCTGACTCTCATGTTGGATGGTCGCGAGTCCTTCCGCTTCCTCCTCGGGACTCAGTTCGGTGTTGCGTAAAATCGAAAGAAAGCCATTAATGGCGGTCAGCGGTGTACGTAACTCATGGGACGCGTCAGCGACAAAGCGCCGCATCTGTTCGGCAAGTAATTTTTCCTGGTCGAATAGTTCTTTAATGGATAAGGACATGGTGTTGATGGCATCGCTGACTTCTTGTAGTTCGAGCGGGGCATCACTGAGCGTGGTGGTATGGCCAATGTCTCCGCCCGCGATGCGAGAAGTGGCGGCCCGAATCGTTTCGAGGGGATGAAGGCTTCGGCGCATTAAGACTGAGCCCGCTAATGCCGTGATGGCTAACATGAGAGCACCCAAGGCAACCACCAGGTAGAGATCACGCATCAGGATGTCATGTATCGGACTGAGATGGGTGAGCAGCCAAAGGCGTCCATCAGGGAAATGTGGGTCCCCTAAACGAGCGCTCACCACCAGATAACCTTTCCACAGAAAGTAATGACCCATCACGATGGGAGGAGGAGAGGGGCTGATCAGACGTGAGGATGTGGAGACGAGTTGCCCCGTACTATCGGTGATAATGAGGTTAATACCTGACGCCGTCAAACGAGCACTTAACACGCTCGCCAGTGATTGAAACCGGAGCTGACCTCGGTGGATGAGGTCGTGGTGAATAATGGGCCCGAGCACGGCCATCTCTTGGTGCAAGGTTCGTGCTTCGGACGATAGTAATACGGCTCGCAAGATGATGTATTGACTAGCGGCAATGACAATGACTAAGACCGCTAGCAAGAGCACCTGGCGACCAATCAGTTGATCGGTCAACGTCCTCGGTTTACGGGGCATTACACGCCCAAGCGATATCCAAACCCACGCACGGTTTGGATGATGGTCTTATCGTGGTCTCCGACTTTATCTCTCAGCGAAGAAATGTGGACCTCGACCAGGTTGTCGTCCCCCATATAATCGTAACCCCATACGTGTTGCAAAATCTGCGCTTTCGACAAGACCAGACCTGGATTCAGCATCAGATATCTCAATAATTCATATTCTTTGGCCGTGAGCGCAATTGGCGACGAACCCCGAATTACGCGATGGCTGGCATCATCCATCGACAGATCCTCATAGTGCCAAATCACGGTTTCATCACGATGCACGCGTCGTAATCCGGCCCGAAGCCTGGCCACCAATTCATCAAAATCAAACGGTTTAATGAGGTAATCGTCGGCTCCGCCTTCCAGACCTTGGACGCGATCCGCGACGGCATCCCGCGCGGTCAGCATCAATATGTAAAGGTCAGGATCCTGACGGAGGCGGCGGCTCAATTGAAATCCGTTGTCACCGGGCAACATCACGTCGACGATGGCAGCATGCGGCGCAAACTGCGCCATAGCCGCCAGGGCTTGTTCGGCATCGGCGCAGGTTTGGACGACGAATCCGCGATGTCTAAGGCCCATATCCAGCATTTCACGAATAGACCGCTCGTCGTCTACCACTAAGATGCGGGCGGCGTCCATTAGCGATTCCCTGTCTTGTCTAAGGGATGGGGCGACATGAAATATTCACCTGTGTCCCATCCGGCACGGGCGATGACGCGGTTGAGAAGAGGCCGATCAGCAATCAGCCAGTCGGTTTCTTGGTCAAATGCGAGCGGTGTCGGCGGCAGATTGGATTGGAAATAGGTGTAGAGCGCCACTCGTACGTTGAGATGCGCGGCCACTCGATTGGCTTGTGCAACAGTGATCTCGCTAAAGGGGACCTCCCGTCCCAGGATGGCTTTAGTGACATCCAACTCATCGACAAAGTTGACTTTTTGTACTGCGTGATATCGGTCCACCAGTTCATTGAGGCGTTGTTCTTGATAGGACGTAATCGGGCGGGCATCAGCATAGCCCCACGAGCGAAGAAATGACAATCTAAATTCCTCCTTATCTGCAATACGAGAACACAGGAATCCTCTGAGGATATTGTGCCCCGAAGCAGCCGTAGTGTCTAGAGTATCCGGGATCCTCCTTAATATTTCGGATTTCACTGTCCACTCCAGTAAAATGATCTCCAAGACGAGAACCTTCGGAAGGGAATTACTAAGCGATGAGATGGGATGAAACCTGGCGGGCACTCGGGCCTCAAATCTTAGACGAACTGAATCAATTGGACAAGACAGATCGCACAGCGTGGTTAGCAGAGTGGCGTGGCCGCTCCTTACCCTATACCGAATTCGTGAGAATTTTGTGGCGGTGGGCCGTGTTGCCCCGCGAGTCCGAATCGGCAGCGTATTTAACCGATATCGTAGACTTGGGTCTCTTGACCGAGAACTTGGTACGACATCCGATGGACACGGGGTGGCTCATTATCGACAGGGTTTTAGCGGACCTATTGGAGCACCGTAGTCGCTTGATGGTGAATCCCTATCCAACCCAGGAATCACGGGGGCTTGAACATGCCTGGAACTATCGGCGTCCCGATGTCGCCGACTGGGAGACCAAGTTAGTGATTGAACGAGAGGGTCTCGAGGGCTTGATGGAACGTGTGGTGAAAGATTCTTTGCAACAGGATATCGGGACCTCGTTGCCCTCACTGTGGCGAGTGAGTACCAGCCTAGCGTCCTATTGGGCTGGCGAGGAGTCGTGGGCCCTGGTGCGGTTGGCGTCGCGGTGGCAAGCCATGGAACCGAGTTTGGACATGGGCCATACCCGGATTGGTTGGACGGTTGAAGAAGCCCACGTGAGCCGGCCGCTCGATTATGCCGTATATTTTCGCGACAAATTTGATGAATGTTTGGTAGGGCCGAGTCACGCTGAGGCCACGACAAGAGTCCGAGACTATTTTGAAAATGACCAGCTCCAAAACTTGTTGCAGAGATTTGCCGAAGTCTCATCATCGCTGAAAACGGCAGATTTGCGATGGTATGCCAGCCAGTTACTACTCGAGGCCCTTTGCTCTGCAGATGGGAGTACCTTAGACTTTTTATCCCGACACGTTCTCGGAGCCCTAGATGTCATGACGTTGTCGATGGCGCAGCACTCTGCAGCGGAAGAACGGCGCTTAGTATGGTCTGCCTGGGGCTGGGGGGTCGCAGCGTTTTTTGCGGCCGGCCATCGGGGAACGCTGCCGTCGAATGTTGCGACCCTGGACCACCCTCTGGCCGTGGAAGAATTGTGGAGCGCCATCGATCGCGGCGAGAGCGAAACGGCGTATATGATGGCGCGTGGATTAGGGGCGTCGGTGGGGGAGTTATGGCCGCTGTTGCGTGAAGAAGCCAGTGTTGTCGGCGATCCTATTGCCATTCGCATGGTGGCTGCCGCAGAATTGTCCCGACGTTTTGCGCCTCCGTTAGCGGGCCATCGTCTCTTGCCTGTGGTGGTAAGACTTCTTGCCAGATGCAGGGTGACGGCATCCCGTTTGGTGTAAAAGGTACCCAGTTTGGGGACGCCAAGGTCTGCTGAAGAGGCTATCAGGCGAGGGGTCCCCTGTCCCCATATACCTAGATTTGGTATACTGGGTAGGTAGCGTCTTGAGACTTTGTAAGCATGGGAGGGGTATAACCAATGGCTGAAGAACGCAAGTTTCACGACTTAAAGAACAGCTGTCTGACCATGGACGGTATTAGCAAGGAAGAAATTGACCAACATTATGGGATTTTGTACAAGGGTTACGTGAACAAGTTGAACGAGATCCGCCGTAAGGCGGAGACCGTAGACTATTCGGCGGCCAACCAGTCATATAGTGAGTTGCGTGGGTTAAAGACCGAAGAAACCTTTTGCCTCAATGGAGCGAAACTCCACGAATGGTACTTCGACAACCTTGGAGGCAAGGGAGGAGAAGCCCAAGGGCGAATCCGTGAATTGATCGATCGAGACTTTGGATCGTATCAAAAGTTCGAGACCGAGTTTAAAGCCACCGGTTTGGCAGTGCGTGGTTGGGTGGTCTTGGCTTACGATCTAGACGATGAGAAGTTACACATTTACGGACAGGATTCTCATAACGTGGGCGTGCCTTGGGGTGCCTATCCGCTCTTGATTTTGGATGTCTATGAGCACGCATACGGTATCGACTATGGAGTCAAACGGGCTCCTTACCTTGATGCCTTCATGAAGAATGTGGACTGGACCGAAATTAACGGCCGCTTGAGTAAGTATCACATCTGAGGGATTTTTAACATAACACAAGCAAGGGCCCGATGTTGTCGCTCGGGCCCTTGCTTGTGTTACGCATGATGACGACGAAAAATTGGCATGCTGAGGATAGCGCTGCTATCGTGTTAGGTATTTTTATGAAACCTTACATAGTTTATTGACACGCGACTAAACCCCTACATATAATGGCGATATGAACGGTATTTGTGATGGGACTCCCGCCACTTTTGGGGAATTTTGTTAAAAACCGAGGAGGATTCGTGTGAAATCTGAAGACGTCTTACGCCTAATCCGAGAGAAGAACATTGAGATGGTCGACTTTCACATCGTAGATTTGCCAGGAACTTGGCACCATGTGACTCTCCCGATTAGTGAGATTGACGAGGAGACCTTTAGCCACGGAGTGCCCTTTGATGGATCGAGCCTCAGAGGTTTTCGTAGCATCGAAGAAAGCGACATGTTGATGGTGCCTGATCCCAGCACGGCGGTTGTGGACCCATTTTTCGAGGTGCCGACCCTTAGTATTATCGCGGACATCACGGACCCGCATCACGTAGATTACCAAAGAGACCCCCGTCGCGTGGCACGCAATGCGGAAGCCTATTTGAAAGAGAGCGGTATCGCCGACACGTCATATTGGGGTCCAGAACTTGAGTTTTTCTTATTCGACTCGGCTCGTTTCGTTAATCGAGGGCATGAAGCCATGTATGCCTTAGACTCAGGCGAAGGCTACTGGAATTCTGGGCGCGAGAATGGTTTAGGTCACACCATGCGCCTCAAAGAGGGATATTTCCCGACACCTCCGATCGATGCCACGCACCACATCCGATCCGCCATGGTGAAGACGCTACAAAAAGTTGGCATCCGCGTCGAGATGCACCATCACGAAGTGGCGTCTGGAGGCCAAGGGGAAATCGACTTGCGGTTTTCCACCCTCACGCACCAGGCGGATACCGTCATGATGTACAAATATGTGCTGCGCAACGTTGCGCATAGTTTTGGGAAAACCGTTACGTTTATGCCAAAACCCGTGTTTGGTGACAACGGGAATGGGATGCACATTCACCAATCCTTGTGGAAAGACGGCAAGCCTCTTTTTCATTCAGACGACGGGTATGCTCACATCTCTCCCATGGCGCTCAGTTACATCGCGGGAATTTTGGTTCATGCGCCAGCACTGTTAGCCTTTACCAATCCGTCAACCAATTCGTACCGACGATTGGTGCCGGGATATGAAGCCCCGGTGAACATCGTGTTTTCGAAGGGAAACCGTTCGGCTGCGATTCGGATCCCGGTGAACGATCGGGCAGCGGCCAGTCGTATTGAGTTTCGGACACCAGACGCCACCAGTAACCCCTATTTGGCTTTTGCAGCAACACTAATGGCGGGATTAGATGGCGTGCGACGGAACTTGGATCCCGTAAAATTGGGGTTTGGTCCCTTGGATAAGAACATTTACGCATTACGTCCAGAGGAATTAGCCGAGATACAGAGTGTCCCTGGGTCATTTGGTGAATCGCTCAATGCCTTACAGGCCGACCACGAGTTCTTGCTGCAGGGGCAGGTATTCAGCGAAGATTTAATTCAGACGTGGATTAATTATAAGCGCGCCAATGAGGTTGACGTCGTAAACTTACGGCCACATCCGATGGAGTTTGAACTCTACTTCAACGCCTAAACCGCGATTCCAGGCGGTGATGGGGTAAAACGACTAACGGAGGCTCCGATCGTGCTCGCGGGCCTCCGTTACGCTATGCGGCCTATCGGCAATCTCTGGTATTTCCCGCCAGCACGATATTTCCGGTGCGGCCCGTGGATGCATTCATGGGATACACGGTGACTTTGACGGGCGGAATCGTTTTGACTCCGGGTGAATGAGTGCCGGCCCATTCACCGGGATCCACGCTCTCACTGACTCGAACCATGGGCTCAGAGACAATCTTGGAGCCGGTACTGGCGTCATAGAGAGTGAACCCATAGCGGTCATAGTTGCCGTAGTTCGATGGTGGGGGTAGAAAATTCCCTACAACATCCAAGCTTTCGAATCCCTCCTCTTCATTTACGACGTGTGCGGCTTGACCGTAGGGGTGCAGGTCCGAGGTTTGACTCGTGAGGGCGACACAGCACACGGAGACTTTGGGTGTGACTTTGACTGGCCACGCGATGTCGAGGGGTTTGGGTGCACCCTCAGAGTTTTTTAAACCGATACGGTAAAATGTGACGGGTCCGACCACGCCGTCGACGCTAATGCCCTGGGCTTTTTGAAAGTCCTTGACCGCTTCCCGCGTGGCGATATCGTAATACCCTGTGATGCGTAGGGAGTAGTACCCAAGATCCTTGAGAATAGTTTGCACGAACACGACATCAAATCCGTTGCGACCGCTAAAGATGGCGCGACCTCCCGCAAACGTGTAGATCCAAGTGGCATCGTAATATCCGAAACCCGCAATGGCGTTATCGGGGAATCCGGTGTCACCATTTTGTTCGGCATCGGCCTTGAATGCGCGTACCGCCAAGGCGGTGCGGCTGTTAAAGGATCCCGTGGCGGGGCCTCCGATAATCGAGGCGTAACGGAAACAATTGAGACGGTTTTGAAGGATCGTGACATCTCCCCCTGTATTTCCTTGACTCAGTTGGCGGCTGCCATAAACGGGTCCGCCGTAAGTGGTCTCGGAGCCGACGCCTTGACCAAAGAGGAAATAGGTTGCGGTGCCCACGATGCCATCTACGGTAATGCCAAAGTATCTTTGAATATTCTTCACAGCCATTACAGTGCTTGAATCAAATTTGCCGGTGATACTAATCGGTTGGCCCATGGGGCCATCTGGGGGATTCATGGATTCCAGCATCAGATTATAGACCGCTTGGACCACGGCCACGTCCGTCCCGCTGGACCCCGAGGATAGGGTGCGACTCCCAAACGGTACATAGGGAGCGAAGGTGTCATCGAAAAGAGCCATTGTCTCGTCATCTCCTTCAGTATGAAGTCGCGCAACATTTCACGATTCCCTCCATTGTATGGTCGAACTGGTAAGATGTTCCTGAGGTTGAAATGTGGGATGTGATCTTCGGCATGTTGGTCTAGAGGCTCTAAGGAGTTGGTAGAAGCACTCGGGATAGTGTGCAGACGCCGGCCTTGGGGAACTGGACGGAGCACATGAAAAAGGAAACCACCTGGGCCCACGCGCTCAATCGACGAGACAGATGGATCAGTCTTCAATAAGATGAGCTTCGGCTCGAATCCACAAGCATTGATGGCGGTTTGGGACCTAAACCATCGATTGACCAGGGCTTGAAGAAGCCAAGACGCCATGGTATACTACACGAGGCGTTGCCGAAGTGGCGGAATAGGCAGACGCGCGCGACTCAAAATCGCGTGTGGTGATCCCACGTGCCGGTTCAAGTCCGGCCTTCGGCACCAAATTTTTGAGGGGAAGTCTTCGGACTTTCCTTTTTTGTTCTATGAGATGAGTGAGATGAGCCATGTGAGACTTCCCCAAACCACGGTGATGACCAGAATAGCCACAAACCACTGATCTTGATCATCGACTGGGCGCTTACGTAGCTTTTTTGCGGTACCGAATAAGCTCCACGCTAACCATGTGCCGAGGAGGCCTTCGCCCACAGTCATCGAGTGGATACGGGGGAGGGTGGCCGATGCCAAAATTACTAAAAAACATCCTAGACCCAGTGAGGCCCAGGACAAGGCATGGATCCCTTTGCTAACAATGTGTTGTTGAAGTGTCGACACCGGGTGTCTCACTCCTCCATTAAAGCCGTGACTTTATGGTGTCCAAGACGTCATTAAATAATACGGGCTGTTCCAGCATCATAAGATGGCCGGCATCGGGGATCGTAAATCCTGGGACATCCGGCCAAGCTGCGAGAAATTGGTTAGAGAGTGCCTCGGGAGTCATCTTATCATCGCTACCCCGGATGACAAAACGTGGGCACTTGATGTCGTTGAGACGATGTCTGACATCGAAAAATTGGCATGCGGTAAACTCTTGGAGCGCACGAGCCGGAGGAATGCTAACGGCAAGCTCGAGGCTGGTTTTTATAAGCCCGGGATCTGCCGCGCGACTGAGTGACCACCGAGTAATTTTTTCTAAGGCGGCTTGGGGCTGGTTGGCGAGTAAGTCGAGTAGTTCGGAATTGACGGGAAGATGAGGGCCAGTGCCCACTAAAACCAGCGCTAAAACCCGATTCGGATAGTTGAGTGCCATGGTTTGGGCGATCGCACCACCCATCGAATGGCCGACGATGACACTGGGTTCGGGTAGGGAGGATGCACACCAACTGGCTAAGTCGTTAATGAGGTGGGCTGGCGTACTGTGGGTCAGGGTGGGTAAGTCGGGCACCCACTTATCGACCGGGAATCGATGTTGTCGGGACCAAGTTCGGTGATTCGATGCCGCTCCGTGAATAAATGTCCAGTGCACTAAAAGGAACACTCCTTTGCTGATTCTTGTTGATTGAACCATTTCTTGCTACCATAGACTATATCATTGAAGGAGCCCTCCACGATGGCAAGCCAGTTGTTGATTGACGGAC
>JAKADJ010000410.1 GCA_021820645.1 Bacillota bacterium | reverse complement strand
ATCCTTGTTTTATGGATATTACAGGAGCCCAGATGCTACGCAGAAGAGTCTCGTGAAGGATGGCGAAACCATCTGGTTACGATCCGGGGATCTGGCATCGTGGGATGCGGATAACCGGATATGTTATCGGGGGCGAATCAAGGATCTGATCAACCGGGGTGGGATGAAAATTAGTGCGCTCGAGGTGGAAGAAGCGGTGCTGACCATGCCGGGCATCAAGAAGGCTGCGCTGGTGCCCCTGCCCGATCCAAGATTGGGGGAACGTGCCTGCCTGGTCTTGGTAGTGGAGCCGGATCAAGTTCCATCGCTCGATGTGGTGTGCCGGCATCTGCATGGCCATGGTCTAGCCAAATTTAAGTGGCCCGAGGCCCTCGTCATTCGAGAAGAACTTCCCCTCACGCCCACGGGGAAAGTGTCTAAGGCCATTTTATGCCAGCAAATGGGTTGGTCGGGACGGACTCCAAATGACCGGGCGGAAAAGATGGAATGCCCCGCACACGGGTCTTAGTGGGGGACTAAGGGAGGAGAGCTATGCTCGAGGATTCGAATGCGTATCGATTGGAGCGAAACACCCTAGACGCCGCGCTATCGTCTCAGCATCTAGGGTGCCTATGGGAGGTCTATGCCAACACATTAACACCCACTCCCTTGCCGAAAGACGTGCCTTATCTGTGGGCATGGCGGGAACTGAGGCCCTTACTCTATGAAGCGTCCCGATTAGTTGGGCCCGACGAGGCCGAACGCCGGGTGATTATGCTACTGAATCCGGGGCTTAATGGGGCACCGGCCATTACCCAGACCCTGTATGCGGGGATGCAGATCATTTTACCGGGTGAGGTAGCGCGCTCCCATCGGCATAGCCCCAATGCCCTACGGTTTGTGGTGCAAGGAACCGGGGCCTTTACGGCGGTTAATGGAGAGCGCACCATCATGCAACCCGGCGATTTTGTCACCACGCCGACCTGGGTCTGGCACGACCATGGGAATGAGGCACCTGATCCCGTGGTGTGGCTTGACGGATTAGACATGCCCATCGTGACCGCCCTGTCGGCCATGTTTTACGAGAAATATCCGGTGCCCCAACAACCGCTAACTAGGCCGCCCGGAGATTCGTGGGCACGGTACGGTCGAGGGTTTCGCCCGGCTTACGATGCCAACCGCCTCCCGTATTCTCCGATTGTGAGTTATCCCTATCAAGAGGCTCGTGCGGCATTGGCCCAGATCGCGCACCATGACCACGGCAGTCCTTATGACGCCATCCTGATGCAGTACCTCAATCCGTTAACCGGCGGCTCGGTGTTGCCGACGATGGATGCGTTTTTGCAGTGGATTCCTCCCGAGACCGACTTAGCACCTCATCGGCATACCGGCAGCACGGTCTATCTGGGGGTTGAAGGCCATGGAGTCTTGGATATCGATGGCAAGGACTATGCTTGGGAGCCGCATGATGTCGTGGTGGTGCCGTCTTGGAGTGTGCATCGTCATCGCAATCCGGGTCAAGAACCCGCCATCTTGTTTTCGTTTTCGGATCTTCCGATATTGAAGGCATTATCGCTTTATCGCGAAACGGCCGAGGGCATTGAGTAAAGGGATAGGAGTGTGGGGATGAAGATCGCGTTGTTTGATGAATGGCGTGTGGGAATCGTGGATGGCGACGATCTGGTGGACGTGACGAGTCTGGTTCCCGGATGGGCGCCGAAGTGGCCCTATCCCTGGATGCTCAACCTAATTGATCAGTTTGCAAGGATCCGGCCACAGTGGGAAACACATCTAACGGGCGCCGAGAGGCGGCCGCTTCGCCAGGTGCGGTTGAAGCCGCCGATCCCCATGCCGAGTAAGATTGTGGCGGCCCCGGTGAACTATGTGTTGCACCAAACTGAAATGGGAGGGGCCGGAGGAGTCTACGCGGGAGCACAGATCAAGACGATTGAAGATTATGGACTCTTTCTTAAACCGTCGTCGTCCATTGTGGGACCGGAGGCCACCATCACCTTGCCATTCCAGCAAAGGCGGACCGACCATGAGGCGGAAATTGGCGTCATCATAGGACGTGTGGTACGAAACTTGACCGAAGATCAAGCCGAGTCGGCGATTTTTGGGGTGACCGGACTCCTGGATCTCTCGGTACGCGGCCAAGAGGATCGACCCTTTCGCAAGGGGTTCGACGGATTTTGTCCAATTGGGCCCGTCATGGTCACCCGCGATGAACTCGGTCCCCTGGATGCTATGACCTTTCGCTTTTGGGTAAACCAGGAACTCCGGCAAGAGGGAAACACCCGGGACATGATTTATTCGATACGACGTCTGGTTTCGCTGGCGTCCTACCAATGCACCTTGTTTCCCGGGGACATTATCGCCAGCGGTACTCCCGCGGGCGTGGGACCCGTGCGCCCCGGCGATACCATGCACTTACAGGTGGATGGCGTGGGGGACCTTCGGGTCTATGCAGCCCCAGATTACGCCAAGACTCCAGAGGGTATGGGCCCATGGTTTAGCCCGTTTGAAATATCTCGAGGTGCTCCCCATTAGAGTAGGCGGATAGCGAAACACCAGAATCCACTAAAACGAGCAAAGGAGCGTGTGAGGCCATGAAAGTGAGCACCGAGAATCCGAGTGCTGGCAACCTGGTGGCACGGTTGGATCGGATTCCCATTTGGTCATTGTCGTATTTGTTTATTGGGATCATTGGCGTGGGGTTTTTATTTACCTTTTACGATATTTTCAACATCAATGTGTCGTTTCTCGAAACCTGTGGGGCCGTGATTGCGGGATGTACGCCGGGGGTCGCGTCACAGTTTTTAGGTCTACCCGTCCTCTTTAACTTGGTCGGGTACGTGGTGGGGACATTGCTCTTAAGTCCGCTGGCCGACCGTTTTGGTCGCCGTGACATGTTGTTAGTGACGGTGGCCGTGACCGG
>JAKADJ010000020.1 GCA_021820645.1 Bacillota bacterium | reverse complement strand
TTTGTGGTGGGGTACGGGCTGGACGTGGATGAGAGATACCGAAATTTGCCCGATGTGTGTCGGCTAATAAGGGAGTAACCCATGAGTTATGTGATCGTGCTTGATTTTGGAGCTCAATATAATCACCTGATCGCGCGCCGAGTACGGGAGGCGCGAATCTTTTGTGAGGTACTTCCTGGCGACACGCCGGCCGCGGAAATCTTGTCCAAGAATCCCGATGCCCTAATCTTGTCGGGAGGACCTGCCAGTGTCTTTGCGGAGAACGCCCCTACAATGGACCCGGCTCTTTTAACCGAGGGTATTCCGGTTCTCGGCATTTGCTACGGCATGCAGCTCATGACCCGCCTCTTAGGAGGTGAGGTGAAGCCTGCGACCAAGCGCGAGTATGGTCGCACCCGCATGGAACGCATAGGCGATGGTCCGCTTTTACAGGGCATCCCGGAGAATTCCACGGTGTGGATGAGTCATGGTGATGCGGTCCTCACCGCGCCCGAAGGATTTACGGTGATTGCAACCACGCCCACCACGCCCATCGCGGCCATGGCCAATCAGGCCCGCAATTTATGGGCCGTACAGTATCACCCTGAGGTGCATCATACCCCCGAGGGTCACGCTATGCTAAGGAATTTTCTTTATAACATCGCGCATCTAACCCCAGATTGGGACCCCAAAGATCGGGTTGAAGAAGGAATTCGTCAGATTCAAGACGCAGTGGGACCCGGGCGCGCGCTGGTAGCCCTTTCCGGCGGAGTCGATTCGGCGGTGGCGGCGGCCCTAGCGCATCGCGCCTTAGGTCCTCGACTCACCGCAGTCCTCATCGATCATGGCCTCATGCGGCAAGGCGAGATTGAGGAAGTAGAGGCCGCGTTTCCCGATTTGGATTTACGGGTGGAACATGCTGAGGCCGAGTTTTTAGCGGCGTTAGAAGGGGTTCGTGATCCCGAAGCCAAACGAAAAATTATTGGCCGCGAGTTTATTCGGGCATTCGAACGGGCGCGTGAATCGATAATCGGCCCCGTCGCTCATCTGATCCAGGGCACGGTTTATCCGGATGTCATTGAATCGGGTGGTGGAAAAGGATCGACCATCAAGTCGCATCACAATGTGGGAGGGATGCCTGAAGATGCGGACTTCACGGTAGTGGAGCCCCTTCGCTGGTTCTTTAAAGACGAGGTGAGGGAGCTCGGGACAGCGCTGGGACTACCCGACGCCATCGTCTGGCGGCAACCCTTTCCGGGACCAGGGCTTGCAGTCCGGATTGTGGGAGAGGTCACCCCAGAGGCGCTGGTCATGGTGAGGCAGGCCGACGCGATTGTCCGCGAAGAGGTATGGCGAGAAGGCCTCGGAAAAGAAATTTGGCAGGCATTTGCGGTCTTACTCGACATTCGTTCGGTCGGCGTGATGGGAGACGGGCGCACCTATGGGCAGCCGATTGTGATACGCGCGGTCGAAAGTCAGGATGGGATGACGGCGGATTGGGTACGGCTCTCCCCTGAATTATTGGACCGAATGGCAACACGCATCGTCGGCGAGGTCCCCGGGGTGAATCGAGTGGTGTACGACATTACCTCCAAACCTCCCGGCACGATCGAATGGGAGTAATCGGCGAAGCCATCTACTGTTGTGAGCGGCTATCCGATGAGATCTGCCGTTGTCACGATGTCGGCAAATTCTCCGGCTAGGGCAGCTAATTCGACTTGATGCATGACGTCAGCTGGTACGGCTTGGCCGGAGAGCGTTTTGGCATCGAAGGTGGCCATGGCATCCGCTACTGCGGTAACCGAAAAGCCAAGATTAGCCCCCATCCGGATCGTGGTGCTGCAGCAATGCACCGTAGTAAGCCCAACTACCACGAGCTCTACCCAGCCGTGGGCGTTTAGAATCTCCTGTAGGTTCGTGCCGATGAAGGCGCTATTGACCGACTTGGTTAGGACCAGCTCGCCGGGCCCCGGATGGAGTTCGTCCCGGAGTGCACATCCGGTCTGACCGGGGGCAAGCCGCGATGCGGGATTGGACGAGTGGTGTTGCACGATAATTCTAGGCAGGTCGCGACGGCGCCACCAATCGAGCAACGAGAAAATGTTGTCTTCCGCGTTCGGGTTATTGCGGGCTCCCCAGGCCGGGTCCGTCCAGGTCTTTTGTACATCAATAATTAACAAAACCGATTCAGTCGCAGGGTTCTTGCCCATGTGGGGTTCCTCCTCGGAGATTTCTGCATCGCGGTTTTACTTTACCAGGTCCGGGGACGCTTTAGAGGGCTATCCGGGTATGGTTTGGCTAAAAGGTCCATACTAATCCCGAATCAGGCTTCACTCTTCCGAACGATTGGTGTACCATTGTTGTGTAATGTTCGGATAAAAGAGCGTGGAGGGACACCATGATTGAACGATATAGTCGGACCGTAATGCGAAATTTGTGGTCGGAACAGCACCGCTATGATCGATGGTTAGAGGTGGAAATCCTGGCCGTTGAGGCATGGGAAGCTTTGGGCAAAATTCCCCTAGGGGTGTCTTCACGACTTCGCACCGCGACCGTGAACCCCGAACGGGTGGAACATTGGGAGGCCCAGTATCATCACGATGTGTTAGCGTTTTTGAGCGCGGTGGGAGAAACCGTGAATCCCGAGGACGCCAAGTACATCCATTATGGCCTAACCTCTACGGATGTAGTGGACACGGCGCTGTCCTCGTTGTTGAATGAAGCGTTGGCTATAATTCATGGGGATCTGATGGATTTGCGTCGGACGGTGGGTAAGCTGGCCCTGGCTCATAAGATGACGCCGGTTATGGGGCGCACTCATGGAATGCATGCTGAACCAACTAGTTTCGGGCTCAAAGCGCTACTCTGGTGGCTCGAACTGGGCCGCGATGTGGAGAGGCTACAGGCAGCACAAGAACGCATGCGCGTCATGAAGATTTCTGGTGCGGTGGGCAATTTCGCCAATATCCCGACTGCCGTGGAGCGTCATGTAGGAGAGGCGTTGGGGTTGGAGCCAGCGCTGGTGTCCACGCAAATACTGCAGCGGGATCGCCATGCCGAAGTAATCATGGTGCTGGCCTTAATTGGGACCACGTTAGATAAGATGGCGACAGAAATTCGTCATCTACAACGCAGTGAAGTGGGCGAAGTCGAAGAGCCGTTTGCGGCAGGGCAACGCGGGTCGTCTGCCATGCCACATAAACGCAATCCCGTAAAGGCCGAACAAATTTCAGGCCTAGCGCGGATCCTGCGTGGATACGTGGTGCCAGCTTTGGAAGATATTCCGCTGTGGCATGAGCGCGATATTTCTCATTCTTCGGCCGAACGCATCATGCTTCCTGACGCAACGATCCTTACGGATTACTTATTGACGCAAATGCGTCGCATCATGGATGGGCTGGTCGTGAATCGGGAGCGGATGCTGGCGAATATTCACTTGTCGGGAGGGCTGGTCTTTTCTCAAAAAGTCCTGTTGGCACTGGTCGAGCACGGTATGACCCGGGAAGCGGCTTATAAGTTGGTTCAGGGCCACGCTATGGCGGCACTCCAGGATCCATCTCAAACGTTTCGGACACGGCTTGACCACGATCCCGAGGTGACCCGGCGCCTACCTCAGGCGACGCTCGCCGGACTATTTGATATCGATCCTTATTTGGCCGCAGTCGATGAGATTTATGCGCGGAGCGGCATTGAAGCGGAGGAGGCATAGCATGAGCGCGAAATTACTCTATGAAGGCAAAGCCAAAAAAGTTTTTGCAACCGAAGATCCGAAACAGGTCTGGGTGGAGTTTAAAGATGATGCCACCGCATTTAACGGTCAAAAACGGGGTCAGATTACGGGCAAAGGAATTATCAATGCCGCGCTTTCGGCGCACTTATTTCGACTGCTGGGGCAACGCGGGATCGCCACTCACTTTATCGATGATCCAAAACCGGGTCATCTGCTGGTGGAGCGCTTGCAGATTATTCCTTTGGAAGTCGTGGTCCGCAATCGGGTGGCCGGATCCTTGCAAAAGCGCACGGGCCTAAAAGAAGGGCTGTCGCTGACGGTACCTGTCGTCGAAATGTATTACAAAAGCGACTCCTTAGGCGATCCGTTACTGAACGATGACCATATCCGTCTATTAAACCTAGCCAGTGCGGATTTGACGGCACGGCTCAAGGCACAGGCGTTATTGATAAATGGCGTCTTGGCACCTTACCTGGATCAGCGGGGCCTGGTTTTAGTGGATTTCAAGTTGGAATTTGGGTTGAATGACGACGGGGACCTAAGGCTCGGTGATGAAATCTCGCCGGATACGTGCCGATTGTGGGATAAGGAGACCGGCAAAAAATTGGACAAGGATCGGTTTCGGCAGGATCTAGGCACCGTAGAAGAAGCCTACCAAGAAGTTCAAGCGAGGATCCTGACCCAATGAAAACCTACCATTTAAGTTTTCACGTGGGTCTCAAAGAAGGGGTTTTGGATCCAGCAGGACAGGCGACTCTGCAAGTCATGCATCAGATGGACTTTTCTGCCAGCGAGGTTCGGATTGGGAAGTGGATTCAGGTGCGGATTGAGGCGGAGGACGAGCTCAAGGCACTGGCGGTGGCAGAGGAGATGGGACATCGACTACTGGCCAATCCGGTAATGGAGAGCTTTGATGTGACGGTGACTCCTGTATGAGCGATAACGGCATGACAACGAGGGTCGGGATTGTGGTATTTCCGGGATCAAACTGCGATCAGGACACCATACGGGCCGTGACTGCTTTAGGAGCTACCCCCGTTGTCCTCGACTACCGGGAACAGGACCTCTTTGGGGTCGATCGACTCATTCTTCCCGGAGGATTTTCTTACGGCGATTATCTGCGAAGCGGTGCCCTGGCGGCTGCCGCCCCGATTATGGATGAAGTGGCGCGTGCGGCCGAGACTGGGATGCCCGTTTTAGGCATTTGCAACGGGTTCCAAATCCTCTGTGAGCGAGGCTTATTACCGGGCGCCCTGTTACCTAACCCTCACGGCGAATTTGTCTCCCGCTTGGAGACTGTGCGGGTCGCGGCGGTACCTCAAGGATTTTCTGGGATGGCGGTGGGGGACTGTTTTACGCTCCCCATCGCGCACCATGAAGGATCCTACCGGGTCGCGGAAGGAACTCTCCACCACCTGTTCGAATCGGGCCAAGTGTTTTTGCAATATAGCGATCCGTCTGGGATGGTGCACCCCTTGACGAATCCCAATGGGTCGGTGGCTAATATCGCCGGGGTCGCTTCGGGATCGGTCGTGGGTCTGATGCCGCATCCAGAGCGCGCCATGGCGCGCTATTTGGGATCGGCGGATGGGGCTCGGTTCCTCCAAGCCTGGTTCGGACAGAAAGGGGAAGCCCGATGCTAACGTATACCGATGTCGGTCTATCCGAGAGCGAGTATCAGGAGATTTTACGCTTGCTTTCACGTACTCCTAACGATCTTGAGCTCGGGCTATTTGGGGCGCTCTGGTCGGAACATTGTAGTTACAAGAATTCTAAGGCATTTTTGTCATGGCTACCGAACCAAGGGCCGTACGTGGTACAAGGCCCAGGGGGCAATGCCGGGGTGGTTTTTCTTAGCCAAGACTATGATGTGGCTTTCAAAATTGAAAGTCATAGTCCTCCCTCTTACGTAGAGCCGCTTCAGGGGGCTGCCACGGGGGTGGGAGGCATCTTAAGAGACATCATAGCCATGGGGGCCCGACCCATTGCGGTCGCCGATGTCCTGAAATTCGGGACCAATTCTAAGGCACGGGCTTTGCAAAACGGCATCGTGGAAGGCATCGGGGCCTATGGCAATGCGATTGGGATCCCCACTGTGACCGGGAGCGTGGGATACAGCGAGGTTTATGACGCGAATCCTTTGGTCAATGTGATGGCTGTGGGCCTGATGCCACATTTGCAAGAAGTTGGGGCCAATGGTGCGCAACCGGGTTCCATTGTACTCCTCATGGGTCAAGCTACGGGACGCGACGGAATTCACGGGGCCAGTCTTCTGGCATCACAAGATTTTGGTTCCGAAACCGAAACCATGCGCCCTACGGTACAGGTCGGCGATCCCTTTATGGGGAAGCTCTTGATGGAGGCTACCTTAAGTATTGTGGGCGAAGGACTCGCGGATGCGGTACAAGATCTCGGGGCCGCAGGACTGACCTCGGCCCTGGCGGAACTCGCGTACGCTTCGCACGTGGGTGTGACCGTGGATGTGGCTCGGGTTCCCTGCCGAGAATCCGCCATGAGTGCCTACGATATCATGTTATCCGAAACCCAAGAGCGTATGTTGCTAACCATCCCGGCTAACAAGCTAGAGGCGGCTTTGGCCACAATCCGGCGCTTTGCCATACCGGTCGCCGAGATCGGCCGGGTTACGGATGGAGATTTTCTTCGTATCGACCAGGGATCCGATCGAGTGGCCGACGTGTCGACATCTCTTTTGGTGGCATCCTGTCCGCGACACACGCTGTCTGAAGATTTTCCAGCATGTTTTGAGTCCCCCCCTGATCTAGATCCTGCTCCAGTTCCCTTGACTCTGGACCAGGACCTGGGGTTCCGGGTGCTCGGCCACCCGGACTGCCGTGATCGGGCTCCGATTTTCGAGCGGTATGACTCCACGATTGGGGTGCGTACCGTATGGGGCCCGATGCATGATAGTGCAATTTTGTGCATTGGTCCCCAGTCAGAAGGGCTTCAAATAGCGGTCTCGGCTCCGTCGCGATGGGGCGCCCAAGATAGCGCTGCGGGTGGGTATGGGGCGGTCGTCGATGTGTTAAGCCGGGTCGCCGCTCAGGGTGCAGTGCCATTAGGACTCGCTGACGGGATTAACGGAGGCAATCCCGATAAACCCGAAGAGTATGACCGGATCGCGGGATTAGTATGGGGAATCGCCCAAGCCGCGAGGGATTTTGGGGTGCCGGTGACAGGGGGCAACGTGTCTTTGCACAACGAGACCGAATCTGAAGCAATTTGGCCCACGGCGGCCTTAGGAGTGGTGGCGCGGCATGCCCAGCCGAAAACTCCAATGGCCGATCAACCGCCCCGTCCTGGACTCACTATTGCAATCATTAACCCCCCGGCAGAGCCGACCCTGGGAGGGAGTGTCTTGGCAGAGCTTCTCGGTCGGATCGGTCCCTATCCGCGCATTGCGGCAAAACCGGCGGTGGCGTCCCTGGCGCTTATGGCCGAGTGGGCGCGTAATCCTATTGACGTGGGGCTGGTGGCGTGTCGCAGTATTGGAGTCGGAGGACTTTTTACGGCACTGGCACGATCCTTGATGGGATCCGCTCCCCAATACGGTGCGGATATTCAACTACCTCGGGACCGTGCGGCATTAGACCTCTTTAATGAAGTCGCCGGGCAGTTTTTGGTGTTTTTAGATCCAAACCGTCAAGAGTTATGGGAGGGGAGTGCAAAAGTCAGAGGAGTGTCCGTGACGATCCTGGGGGAAACCACCGCATCCCCGCAACTCAAGGTTTTAGCCGGACGTCCCGTCACGTGGGATCTTCAGGCGCTGTGGCGCACATTTCGTGAGGGAGGTGAGGTCCACCATGTGGGGTGAGATACATGAGGAATGCGGCATATTTGCCGTCTGGGGCCATCCTAAAGCCGCGCTTCAGGCGTATTGGGGCACTTTTAGTTTGCAGCATCGGGGTCAAGAAAGCGCTGGCATCGCAGTCCTCGCGCACGATGACATTACGGTCCACAAGGGAATGGGTTTGGTAACTGAGGCGCTCCAAGCGGAACAAGAGATGCTCCGTGAAGGGGAAGCTGCTTTGGGCCATGTCCGGTATTCGACGACCGGCGAGTCGTCCTTGGTCAATGCCCAACCCCTCCTTATGCAAACCCGATTCGGGCCGTTGGCACTGGCCCATAATGGCAATCTGGTTAATGCAGGAGAGTTAAGGGACACGTTAGCCCGGGAGGGTTCAATTTTTCAGGGAACCTCGGATAGCGAGATTTTGGCCCATTTATTGGCCAAAAGTTCGGCAGAGGATCTAGAAGGAGCCCTCTTGGAAAGCCTGCCGCAATTAAAAGGCGGCTTTGCCTTTGCCATTCTCGCACGGGAAGGGCTTTTTGCTGCGCGAGATGTTCATGGCATCCGTCCGTTGGTACTGGGGCAGTCTCCCGACGGCGGCACCATGGTGGCCTCCGAAACCTGTGCCTTCGACACGGTGCAAGCGACATGGTTACGGGACGTGGAGCCTGCCGAACTGATTTGCATTCGGGACCAGGGGGTAAGTTTTCGGCCCTTTGTGCCGATCGAACAGGTGCCGACGCGTGCGGTGTGTGCTTTTGAAGCCGTGTACTTTGCGCGTCCTGACTCGCAAATTGATGGGCAGAGTGCACACTTAAGTCGACGCCAATTGGGCCGTCGCTTGGCAGAAGAATCTCCGGTGGACGCCGACGTGGTGGTGGGGGTGCCGGACTCCAGTTTGCCAGCCGCCATGGGTTACGCCCAGGCCTCGCAAATCCCCTTTGATTTCGGCTTGGTAAAAAATCGGTATATTGCCCGTACCTTCATTTCGCCTACTCAGACGGGCCGCGAGTCGAGCGTCCAGCTAAAACTGTCTGCGGTCCGGGAAGTGGTCTCCGGAAAACGGGTGGTACTGGTGGACGATAGTCTGGTGCGCGGTACCACCTCGCGACGATTGGTATCGTTGCTGCGCAAGGCGGGTGCTAAGGAGGTCCACATGCGGATCGCGTCGCCGCCGTATACCGATCCGTGTCACTATGGGATCGACACCTCGCGCGCCGGGGAATTGGCGGCCCGCACCATGTCGCTCGAGGCGCTACGGGAATCTGTGGGCGCCGACACCTTGGCCTACTTGTCGATTGAAGGTCTTGCCGAAGGGCTCGGGCCCCAAAAGGGATGGTGCATGGCGTGCTTTGGGGCAGGCTACCCAGTGGCGATTCCATCATCCGAGAAGGAGGCACCGAGCCATGTCTAAGCATTTGACGTACCGAGATGCGGGAGTGGATATCAGTCGCGGTAATGAAGCGGTGACCCGTATCAAGGCGATTGCTAAGACCACGCGGCGACCCGAGGTGATGGGTGGGATTGGGGCCTTTGCGGGAGCGTTTCGCTGGGATCAGGCAGGGACGCTACTGGCGGGTGCCGACGGCGTAGGCTCTAAACTTCTGCTGGCCCAAGCACTCGATCGGCATGACACAGTGGGGATTGACTTGGTCGCGATGAATGTTAATGACGTGCTAGCCAATGGTGGCGAGCCATTGTTTTTTCTCGATTACATTGCTACCGGATATTTGGATCCCGAGCGCATTGCCGAGCTTGTCGAAGGAATCGCGGAAGGCTGCCGCCAAGCCAGTTGTGCGCTCTTGGGAGGAGAAACAGCTGAAATGCCGGCCTTGTATGGCCGAGATCAATACGATCTGGCGGGGTTTGTGGTAGGACGCCAGGTCCGACAGTGGGAGCCCCCGGTGCCGGGGGATCGAATTATTGGCATCGCCTCATCGGGATTTCATTCCAACGGTTATGCTTTGATCCATCGAATTGTGAAAGACCATGATTTAGAGTGGGGTAAGGTGTATCCTGCGTGTGACGGTCAGACGTTGGGAGCGACGCTCTTAACGCCGACGCTCATCTACGTCAAGGCCATCCACCGTCTTTGGGATGCCATTTCCGTTCGTGGGCTTGCGCACATTACTGGGGGAGGCATCGTGGAAAATCTGCCGCGGGCACTCGCACCGGGACAAGGGGCCCGGATTACGCGGGGATCCTGGCCAACCCCCGATGTTTTCTCATGGTTGGGGTCCCTGGGACAGGTGGCGGAAGCCGAGATGTTTCGAACGTTTAATATGGGGATTGGCTTCATGGTCGTGCTCTCGGCCGACGAGGTTCCAGCCGCATTAGAATTGTTGCGACAGGCAGGGCATCAGGCCTATGACGTGGGCGAAGTCGTATCCGAACCCGGTGTGGTGTTGATATGAGGTGGGCCGTATTGGTCGGAGGCACGGGTAGCAATCTGGCCGCCATGCTGGAGGCAAAAATTCCGGTGTCCCTGGTGGTATCGCATCGGGCGGGAGTCCCTGCCTTGGCGATTGCGGAGCGCTACGAAGTTCCGGCACGGGTGCTGGAGGCTAAAGCCATGCCTGACCGAGAGCACTACGATGAAGAACTGCGAAACATTTTGGACGCGCATCGAATTGAGGCCATCGCTATGGCAGGGTTTATGCGATGGTTGACTCCAAAGACGGTGGCAAGGTATCGAGGACGCGTTATTAATGTGCACCCTTCACTGTTGCCCGCGTTTCCAGGCCTGCACGCCATTGAACAAGCTTATCGGCATGGGGTGAGATGGACCGGGGTGACCGTTCATTTTGTGGATGAGGGCCAAGATACCGGTCCCATCATTATGCAGGTGCCCGTACCGATTCAACCAGGTCTAAGCCAGGAGGCTTTGGAGACTAAGATTCACCAAGCTGAGCATCGTTTATACCCGGCCGTGGTGTGGGCATTGGAGCGGGGCTGGGCGCGTCTTAGCGCGGATGGTCAGGTTGTCTGGGATCCATCTCATAAGGAGGTCGAATCATGGATGCGTGGGCTTTATTTAGTGTAAGTGATAAAAAAGGAAGCCTAGAATTGGCCCAATGGTTTAGCGCACAGGGAATTGGGATTTTAGCGAGTGGAGGTACCTACCGACACTTAGTGGAGCACGGCATAACGGCTACGGCACTGGAGGATCTGACGGGTTTTGACCAAGTGCTCGACGGTCGGGTTAAAACATTACATCCGGTCATCTATGCGGGCCTCTTGAGTAGGCGGACGCCTAAAGATCAGGAAGACGTGACAAAACTCGGGTCCAAAAACATCGTGGCGGTGGTCGTCAACCTCTATCCGTTTCGGCAACGCGCACAAGAGGTAGCTGAGGCGTCTAGCGGGACATCGACCTTGGTCGAAGAGATTGATATTGGTGGGGTCTCTTTGATTCGGGCTGCCGCTAAAAACTATGCGCACGTCATGGTTTTGGTGGATCCCGGGCAGTATGGTGAAGTCATGGAGACCCAGTGGATAGATCATACCGAGGCCGATCGCTTGCGATGGGCGGCCCATGCATTCCAGCATGTTGCGGCCTATGATGCGGCCATTGCGCTAACTTTCAGCCCGGAGTTTAGTTTGGATCCTGATTGGGTAGTTTCCGGTCTACGACAGGACGCCCTGCGCTATGGTGAGAATCCGCATCAAAGCGGCGCCTTTTATCCGGTTAAACTGAATGCCGGATTTGCCGGCGCCCGGCAGTGGCAAGGGAAAGCGCTGTCGTATAACAATCTGGCCGATGCCGATGCGGCCTGGGGTCTAGTGCGTAGGCTTGAAGAAAGCGGGGTCGCGGTCATTAAACATCAGAATCCCGCCGCAGTGGCTATTGCTGACACGGCTATCGAGGCGCTCGTAAAAGCCCAGGCTGCCGATCCGGTGTCTATCTTCGGAGGCATCGTGGCGTTTAATGGAAAAGTCTCCGAAGATGCTGCCCGGGTGTTGCGGGATATATTTCTTGAAGTGGTGTTAGCGCCGAGTTTCGAGCCGAAGGCACTAGAGATCCTCCAGTCGAAGAAGAACCTTCGCGTGTTGGAAATGCCCAGGTCCGTGTGGAAACCGTGGGAGGTGCGGTCCATTGATGGGGGATTCATTGTGCAGACTTCCGATCGATTGATCCGAAAGTATTCTGAGTTCGAGCAGGTGGCCGGTCCGCCAGTAGATATTACGGCATATCAAACCGATGTCGAATTGGCCTGGGCGACCGTATCCTGGGCTAAGTCGAATGCCATTGTCCTAGTTAAGGACGGGGTGACTCGGGGGATTGGTTCGGGTCAGACTAATCGGGTCGACGCGGCGAGTCAAGCCATCCAACGCGCTGGGCAACATGCCAGGGGCGCCGTCCTGGCGTCGGATGCTTTTTTCCCGTTTGGCGATGTGATGGATCTCGCAATTAAGGCAGGCATTGCTGTAGTGGTCCAACCTGGGGGATCCCAGCGTGATCAGGAATCTATAGATCGGGCCGAACACGGGCAGGTTCCGTTATTTTTCACCCATGAACGTCATTTTCGTCATTAGGGGGTAGTTATGGATCAGCAACCGCGCCATGCTTTGGTAGTGGGCCAAGGCAGCCGAGAACACGCCCTGGTGTATAGCCTGGCCCGATCGGGGCACTTTGAAGAGATTTACGCGGCCCCGGGCAACCCCGGGATTGCAGACTTGGCGGAATGTGTTCCGTATGAGACGCTTGCCGACCTATCCCATTGGTGCGGCCAAAGGGCACCACTTTTGGTGATCATCGGGCCGGAAGCACCTTTGGTGGAGGGACTGGCCGATATCTTAAGGCGTCAGGGGCATTGGGTGGTGGGCCCGAGCCAAGCCGCAGCAGCATTAGAAGGTAGTAAGGCTTATTCTAAAGAAGTGATGAGACGCTATGGGATTCCCACTGCAAAGGCGGCGATGGCGCATAGCCTAGCCGAATTAAGAGCACTAATTGAGGCGGAAGTGGAGTGGCCTCATGTGATGAAACAGAGCGGTTTGGCCGGCGGCAAAGGCGTGATTATTGTCGAGTCCCCAACCGCGGCGTTAGAGGTGCTGGAATCTTGGGGGACGCGGCCCGAATTATTTAGTGACGGAATTCTATGGGAAGAATGTCTCATCGGCGAGGAAATTTCGGTGCATGTGCTGACCAATGGTCAGGGCTATGTATGGTTACCCTTAACCCGAGATTATAAGCGCCTTAACGCCTTACCGGAGGCGCCCAATACCGGAGGCATGGGGGCGTTTGGGCCAGTGCTCGGGCTTGGTGCGACACTACGCGCGGAAATTAACGAAAAGATTTTAGACCGTGTGATGCAATTTCTTCAAGACGAACAGCTATTGTATCGGGGTGTGCTGTATGTGGGCTTGATGCTGACGCAAAGGGGACCACAAGTCCTTGAATTTAATGTGCGGATGGGCGACCCGGAAACCGAAGTCATAATCCCGATGATGGAACGGGACTGGGGCAACGTATGGTTAGAACTATCCCAAGGCAACCTTCCCTCGTTACCCGGTGAGGCCGACCGGGCCGCAGTCGCGGTAGTACTGGCCGATCAGCGCTACCCAAACCCAACCCCAGGAGGTCAGCCCATACGCATTTCGGACTCTGCCGCGGGACTCATTTTTCACGGGGCCACCAGGTTAAGAGAGGGAGTGCTCGAGGGTAAAGGGGGTAGGATCTTAACGGCGGTAGGGGTTGGCCCCACTATTTCAGAGGCGAGGCATCAAGCCTATGCAACGCTTAGTAACATCGAGGCACCCCATACCCAATATCGTCTAGACGTTGCCGAGGAATATCGGTGAGTCGCGTCCATAGCCGGGGAGGATCGGCGCGATTCTCTGGTTGGCCCCGGCGCCTCAACAGCAGGTGTGGTCTTGGATGTTCGGGGTTTGCTCATGAGTCCCGTGGTCGATCATCCCACTTCCCATGGAGCAATAGCTAACCCCGCATTAGTGCCGGAGTCGGCGCCTGATATTTCCGCCCTAAACGGTGACGTTTTATGGCGCATCCGATCAATCCCGTCGGCGAGACTCCCCAATTAAGGAGTCTCGCCGGGATTTTTAGATCGAGGAGTCGGACATTGGTCGAACGGGCAGGTATCGAGTAAAATCCCAGCTACCGGGAAACACTACCTAAAACGCCCGGGAGGTGCGGTGTGACACACAAAATAGGGTCTCTAATGGTAGCGGGGTGCGTTCTGGCGTCCCTGCTTGGAGGATGCGCTTTCACGATGGGAGCACCCTCTCCGCAACACGGGAGCACGGCGTCGAGCCATGGTGGCGGAGGGGCTGGAACTGGAGGTTCCAGCGGGTCGGGTGGTTCTACATCGGGTGGCTCTGGGGGCTCTAGCTCCGGAGGCTCCGGCGGATCCAGTTCCGGAGGCTCCAGCGGCTCTAGTTCCGGAGGTTCTAGTGGTTCTAGTTCTGGAGGGTCCGGATCGTCATCCTCGGGCGGATCGTCGAGTTCCTCGATGCCGTCGATCGAAATTCAAAAAGCAGTCCGAGATGAATTGGAAACGCCACGGATGCAGCGTGTTATTGCCGAAAGTATGTCCACCACACAACTCCAACAAAGCCTGATGACGCCTATGGGGCAAACCGCCTTGGAAAAGTCAGTAATGCTTGCGATGTCGAGTCCGACGTTTCAAAAGACGTTAGAGACGGATGTGCAAAAAGCCATGGCGTCGCCGACGATTACAATGGCCATTGACGCGTCGGTCAAATCCAGTATTCTCAAAATGGTGGGGTCGACGTCTTCGTCGAGTTCTTCTGGGGGTTCGAGTTCAGGCGGGTCCTCAAGTAGTAGCGGTGGGTCCAGCTCGTCAGGAGGATCTTCGGGTGGGAGTGGCGGAAAATCTTCGTCGGGCGGGGCGTCCGGAGGTAGCAGTGGGGGAACCTCTTCGTCGGGCGGATCGGCTGGCTAAAGAGGTCTACTCGCTTGTAATTGAAGCGCCAGACGTTCACAATACCTATCAAATGGATAGGTGGGGTGGGCTATGAATTCAAAGCTACGAAGCGGCGAAGTAGATTTATTATGTCAGGCCATCTTGCGACTAAAGACGGTAGATGACACCTACAAGTTTTTGGAAGATATTCTTACGGCTGCGGAAATTCAGTCTATCGGCCAACGCATGGCCGTGGCTAAGATGCTGGATGAAGGCCAAACTTACGAAGATATCGCAAGCTTGACGGGAGCCTCCTCGGCCACCATCTCGCGTGTCAAACGATCTTTGTCGTTTGGTGCCGACGGGTATCGATTAGTGTTGGATCGTATCAAAAAACCATAGGGTCTGAAACGGGCTTGGGATCTAACCCGAAGCCTTTTGCGGTTCGTCCAGCATATTGATGAGAGTCATTGCCCTGGGTCGACCGTTTTATGCTATAATACTTTAGTGCGGTAAATTAGTGAGGTGATTTGATGTGGCGTGGATTGAGGCGTTGGCGGGCATGGGTTTTACGCATCGGGGAAGCATCAAGGGATGGCGTAACGACGCCGATGGCGTGGAAATTTGGTATCGGGTGGGCAATGCATTGGTGGGTCGGAGTGAAATCGAGGGCCTTTTAGGGTGGATCTTTGGTAACCCTATCGGCGACCCACGTACCCCTGATGTTTTGGTGTGGCCGCAGCACTCGGTGACGGCACGGATTTGTAATGAAGCAGGGATCACTCGTGCCCTGGTCACTGGATTAGATGACATCCTCAATGTTTCCGACCTGGCGATGAATTTCAATGAGGGGCAGACCATCCACTAGAGCCGAGCCAGGCGCCTGCATGCTATAATGGACACAAGCACGCGCCGGGGGGAGAACACAATGAATTTGTTAGATCAATTGAATGCCGAACAGCGCCGGGCCTGTGAAATTGCAGAAGGCCCGTTATTGTTGTTGGCCGGAGCCGGCAGCGGTAAGACGCGAACGTTGACGTACCGTATGGCACATCTTATCGCAGCTCACGGAGTCCGTCCCGGAGAGCTTTTAGCCTTCACGTTTACAAACAAGGCCGCCAAAGAGATGCGTGAACGCATCGATCGGTTGGTGGGTGAACAAAGTCGCTGGATGTGGGTGGGAACCTTTCATGCCATTGCGGTGCGTATCTTACGAGAAAACATTGAGGTATTAGGTTACCATCCTCGATTTTTAGTCTACGA
>JAKADJ010000019.1 GCA_021820645.1 Bacillota bacterium | reverse complement strand
GCCCAAGAGACCCTGACTCGGTTGCAAAGCCTCTTGGGGTTTTTAATGCCGCAGTTCCAACAGGAAGGAAAGCCACAAGTTACCGTAGCCATGGGGTGTACCGGGGGTCAACATCGGTCGGTCGTGTTCGCGAACCGTCTCGGAGCCTACTTGCAACACGATTTGGGTTTGGTTGTGGCGGTGGAGCATCGCGATTTGGTGTTGGCCCGGAGGGCTGACGTTTAGATGTGGCGGCTACTCACCCCGGGCCTAAAATTAAAGCGCTATCTGGTCCTGGTCGCGATAGGATTTATGGCAATGGGCGGTGCGCTGTTGTTGGTGGTTCACCCTATTGCCTCGCATCCAATTCTCAAGTGGATCTTGGTATGGGGTGGGCTTTTGTTTGTGTTGTGGGGTACAGTCCGAGTGAGTCAAACCTTTACGGAAGCCATTGGTGCGGATCGTTGGGCGGGTCTCTTATATTCGCGGCGGCATCTGGCGAGGGGTCCTCGCATCGTCGCATTGGGTGGTGGGACCGGGCTACCCAGTGTTTTGCGTGGGCTCAAGAATTACACGTCCAATCTGACGGCCATTGTGACTGTGGCAGATGATGGCGGGAGTTCCGGCAGGCTTCGGGGCGATCTCGGGATGTTGCCGCCCGGTGACATCCGCAATTGTATGATTGCCCTCGCGGATACCGAGCCACTCATGGAACAACTTTTTCAATATCGATTTGAATCGGGAGAATTGGCGGGGCATAATTTTGGTAATCTCTTTCTGGCAGCCATGGAGCAAGTGGTCGGAGACTTCGTGACAGGACTTCGGGAATCGAGTCGGGTCTTAGCGGTGCGGGGAATGGTGTTGCCGGCAACCCTGGATAATGTGACGTTGAAGGCTCGACTGTCTGATGGGCAGGTGGTGCAAGGAGAAAGCCGTATCGGTCATGCCCCGCTACCTATCGAGAAGATTTGGATGGATCCCCCCGATGCTACTCCGCTGGCAGAGGCGATTGACGCGATCAAGGCGGCAGACATGATTGTCATGGGTCCCGGATCGCTCTATACCTCTGTGATCCCGAACCTTTTGGTAGCACCGATTGCTGAAGCCATTCGGCACAGTGCGGGGCTCAAAGTCTATGTGTCTAACGTGATGACACAACCGGGAGAGACAGACCACTTTTCGGTGACCGATCACGTATCGGCGTTGGAAAAACAAGTAGGTCCGGGGTTGATTCAAGTGGTGTTGGTCAATAATGAGCTCATTCCCGATCGCGTACGGGAACGGTATCGACAAGAAGGGGCAGAGCCGGTGAGCATTCCGACCGATAATCATCTCGGGTCTATCCTCTTGGTTGCCGAACGCTTGCTTTCGGTGGACACGGTGATCCGCCACGACCCGGAAAAGCTTGCCCGCGCTTTGTTGCGAATATTGCTACGTCTAAAGCCCAAATGGGCAGAAGGGAAAATAGGAGACGCCTTATGGCTCGAAGCCCGATTACGCGTAAAGCGACCCGGATTCCCGGATGGAGTTACTCCCGACAGGTCAAAGCGGAGTTAGCGTCGCGAAACTTGCCGAACCCTACCGACGCCTACGCCGAGCTTTCCGGTGTGCTCGGGACTCCCGAGATTGGCCCGGGGGTGGTGACGCTTAAGGTCCACAATGTGGCGATGGCGCGCCGAGGGTTCCGTTTGATGAAGTTATTAGCGTTACACCCTCGCCTTGAATCGCATCGGACGGGACGTATCCAATACACGTTAAAAGGGTATGCGCCTGAACGCGTCGTCACGGTGTCGTCCGGTGCAACATCGTGGTTGGCCGGATGCTTTTTGGTACGGGGCTACCTGTCGCATCCGGAAAGTGGCGCGGCACACCTGGAATTTTGGGCCCCTGATCACACCATCAGGGATCTGACAATGCAGACGTTAAGTGTGCTACATGTGAAGGCCAAAGTCCTCCCACGGCGAGGGGGCTATTTGATTTACCTCAAAGACCGGGCCCAGATCCGCTCTCTCCTGGGTAAAATTGGTGCGCATCGTGCCATGTTGGAGTGGGAAAGTATCGACGTGGTGCGCCACATGAAAAACCAGGTGAACCGTCTGGTTAATTCCGAGACCGCAAACTTACGAAGAACCGTGGAGTCTGGGTTAACCCAGGTGGAGATTTTACGACGCCTGATGGCGATGGGCGCGGGACAGCATTGGGCCGAATCCTCCAAAGCCCTGGTCGCACTGCGGCTTCAGCATCCGGACTGGTCGTTAAAGGAACTCGGCCAAGCCATGCACCCCCCATTATCGAAATCCGCGGTGAATCACCGCATGCGTAAATTATTACAGGGGATCGCGGAGGAAAACTAGTGCGTATTTTCAAAAGACTATGTTTTTTGGGATTTTGGCACAATAAAAGGGGATTGCGTCGACGTCGAAATATCTTAAGCGTATAATACTACATGTGAATTAACGAACTTGCATCAAGACTGGGACCGGATTGAAGGGTGGCGTGTTGATGACTGGATATGCGGCATTGTTATTGTATTTAGTGGTGGCTTTTGTGGTGGCGTTAGGGATGTCCTTTACCTCGGAGCGGCTTGGTCCCAAGGCCCCCGGCGGTCTCAAACAGACCACCTATGAATCGGGCATTGTGCCCGAGGCTCCGGTAGGATACTTTTCTGTAAGGTTTTATCGGGTGGCGATGTTTTTTATGATTTTTGATGTGGCGGTCATGGCTTTATACCCGTGGGCAACGAGCCTTAAAGTGTTGCACCAAGCGGGATTTGAAAAGGCTGTGGTGTTCCTTGTGATCGTGGCGATCGGGTTTGCCTATGTCTGGAATCGGGGGGGATTTCAATGGGATTAGCCCCATCAGTACAAGAAGAAGCCGAAAAATCTATCCTACTCACCTCAGTGCAAAAAATGGGCCGCTGGGCTCAGAAATCTTCGTTGTGGCCGGCGACTTTTGGCTTGGCCTGTTGCGCTATTGAAATGATGAGTGTGACGAACTCTCGGTATGATCTGGCGCGTTTTGGCTCGGAGGTATTTCGCGCCTCGCCGCGGCAAGCCGATCTCATGATTGTGGCGGGACGCGTGAGTCAGAAAATGGCACCGGTCTTACGGACCATTTGGGAGCAAATGCCTGAACCTAAGTGGGTGATTTCGATGGGGGCCTGTGCCTCATCGGGCGGAGTGTTTGACAACTACGCTATTATCCAAGGGGTTGACCACGTGGTGCCGGTAGATATTTATGTACCGGGGTGCCCCCCTAATCCGGAGGCGCTAATGTTTGGGATCTTAAAACTGCAAGAGATGATTCTCGAAGGCGTACCGCCGAAGTATCTACAGCTTGAAAAAGAAAGGCAGGCGGCCCGCGGTGAATCGTAATGATCCTGAAATCTTAGACCGATTGGAAGCCCGATTTCCGGGGAGTTTGACCCGCGTGACGACGGTGGACCAGCCGACCTTGGTGGTGCCTAAAGAAATGCTGTTGGCGTTTTTTGAGCATGTCAAGAACACCGAGGGTTATACGCTCTGTCTTGATGTGTTGGCGGTAGACTATTTTCCGGCGCGGCCTCGGTTTGAATTGGTGTATCACCTGTTCCACCCCCAAAAAATTGCGCGGTTACGTGCCAAAAGTCACGTGGGAATTGATGAAGAAATTGTGTCGGCCACCAGTATATGGCCAGGTACCAATTGGCCCGAGCGTGAGGCCTACGATTTATTTGGCATCGTGTTTACCGGACATCCGCAGTTAACGCGCATCTACTTACCTGACGATTGGGAGGGGCATCCGCTCCGTAAAGACTATCCCTTAGTCGGGAACCGGGTGGATTAGGGGAGAGGAGGACAATACGGATGGCAACTACCGAGAGTGGCATGATCGATAAAGAAACCATGATTATTAATTTAGGTCCCCAGCATCCCAGTACCCATGGAGTGCTGCGAGTGAGACTCGAGTTAGATGGCGAACGCGTCGTCAATGCCGAACCGGTGATTGGGTATTTGCACACGGGCTTCGAAAAGACCGCTGAGAGCCTAACGTATCAGCAGTGTAATACCATTACGGATCGACTCGATTATCTCGCCCCGATGACCAATAATTTAGCCTACGTACTGGCCGTAGAAAAATTGATGGATCTTGAAGTGCCCAAGCGCGCCCAGTATATTCGGGTGCTGTTTTCTGAATTGACCCGGGTGGCCAGCCATCTGGTGTGGTTGGGGACTCATGTCATGGACCTTGGGGCCATGAGCCTATTCTTCTATACGATGCGCGAACGTGAGGTAATTTTAGATCTCATAGAAGCCGCGGCTGGCGTGCGTATGAATCCCAGCTACTTCCGGGTAGGGGGATTGGCTTATGACATCCCCGATGGGTTTCATGAGAAGGTTCATGCGTTTGTCAAAGATTTTCCTCGGTGGATGAAGTCTTACCGTAACCTCTTTGATGGCAACCCCTTGATAAACGAGCGGCTCCAAGGCATCTCCTATATTACTCAAGAACAATGTTTAGGGTGGTCGGTGACGGGACCGAATTTACGGGCCACTGGATTGCCTTTGGACCTACGCAAGGTCGAACCCTATAGTGCCTATGAGGAATTCGAATTTGACGTGCCATTACGCACCGAAGGGGATGCCTATGCGAGGTTTTGGGTTCGGGTGGACGAAATCTACGAGTCGATGAAAATCATCGAGCAAGCCCTGGACAAGATTACGCCCCACGGCGCTTACACGACTTCGGATCGTAAGGTGGCGTTACCACCCCGCGAAGAGATATACGGGAATATGGAAGCGCTGATTCACCAATTTAAACTGGTTACGGCAGGCTTTCCAGTTCCAAAAGGCGAGGTCTATCAGGCCGTAGAAGGTCCACGCGGGGAGATGGGATTTTATTTAGTGTCAGACGGCGGGCCTAAACCCTATCGATGGCGCGCTCGGACCCCATCCTTCTATAATCTGCAAACGCTGCCGATCTTGTCCCAAGACGGTCTGGTGGCGGATGTGATTACCGCAATTGGCAGTATAGATATTATGTTGGGAGATGTCGATAAATGAAACCGGAGTGGAAGGAGTGGGCCAGCCAAGCCAAGGCGGAGTTTCCGCGGGCGAATTCTGCATTGATGCCCTTAATGCATCGGATTCAGTTAGTGGAGGGCTGGCTTTCGGATCAGACCATTCAAGATATTGCGGACCTGATGGGATTGACGGTGCAATATGTAGAATCCGTGGCGTCTTTTTATTCGTTGTTTCATCGTGAGCCCGTGGGTAAACGAGTGATTCACGTGTGTGTCGGCTTATCATGTGCCCTAGCCGGCTCGGACGAGTTGATGCACAACTTGGAGCAACGGCTCAACATCAAAGAGGGCCAAACCACCGCGGATGGAGCCTATACGCTTTTAGAAGCCGAGTGCTTGGCAGCCTGTGACAAAGCTCCCATGACCCAAATCGACCTTCATTTCGTGGGCCCCGTGCGTCCCGAAGAGGCCGAAACCCTCTTAACGAAGGAAGTGCCGTCGTGACGCAACACTATCTCTTACGGAATCTTGATGTCGAAGGAATCGATAGGATTGACGTGTATGAAGCCAACGGTGGTTATGCGGCCATGAAAGAAGCTTTCAAGACTTTTAAGCCGGAAGAACTGGTGGCCATGGTCAAAAAATCGGGATTGCGGGGCCGTGGTGGTGCCGGATTTCCGACGGGGATGAAATGGGGGTTTTTGCCCAATGATGGGCGGTCCCGCTATTTAGTAGTCAACTCGGACGAAGCTGAGCCGGGGACCTTTAAGGATCGGGAACTCATTGAGGAGAATCCCCATCAGTTGATTGAGGGCATTATTATTTCCAGTTACGCAACCCAGGCATCCGAGGCGTATATCTATTGCCGAGGAGAATTCCGGCGGGGAGCGGAGCAGTTAAAACGGGCGGTTCAAGAGGCGTACGATCACGGGTACTTAGGGGCCAATATCCTCGGGACCGGGTTCTCGTTGGAACTCAAAGTCTACCGGGGAGCTGGCGCCTATATTTGTGGCGAAGAGTCCGCGCTCTTGGAATCCCTGGAAGGCAAGCGTGGGAATCCGCGCTTAAAACCTCCGTTTCCGGCTGTGGCGGGTCTTTATGGAGGGCCGACGGTGGTCAACAATGTAGAAACCATCTGCAACCTTCCACCTTTGGTCACCTACGGCGCGGATTGGTACACCAGTATGGGCACCGAAAAAAGTCCGGGTCTGAAGATTATGTCGGTGAGCGGGCGCGTCCAACGCCCTGGGAACTACGAAATCCCTTTGGGGACGCCACTAAGGAGTCTTATTGAAGATTATGCGGGCGGCCTTTTGCCGGGGCGCACGGTTAAAGCAGTGATCCCCGGAGGGAGCTCGGTGCCTTTGCTCATGCCGGATCAACTGGATACCCCACTTGACTATGAATCCATTGTAAAAGCTGGATCCATGTTGGGATCGGGTGGCTGTATTGTCCTGGACGACCAGGTGTGTATGGTGGGGGCGACCGCTCGCTTGGTTAAGTTCTACCGCGAAGAGTCGTGCGGTAAATGCACTCCCTGTCGGGAAGGCACATACTGGATGACCGATGTGTTGGATCGATTGGAAATGGGAATGGGTGAGGCCCACGACATGGAGATCTTGGCGGACGTGGCGGACAACATTGCGGGCAAATGCTTTTGTCCCCTGGGTGACGCGTCCCTCGGGGTATTGGTCAGCGCCCTGAAGCATTTCCGCCATGAATTTGAAGCGCACGTGGCCGAACACACGTGTCCGATGGGGGCGAGGTTATATGATACGGTTAACCATTGATGGACAAGAAATCACCGTTCCCGAAGGAACGATGATTGTTGATGCTGCGGCTAAGCTAGGGGTCGATGTTCCGATTTATTGCTATCACCAAGCCCTGGGGCCCTTGGGGGCCTGCCGCATGTGCCTCGTGGAAGTGGAGAAGATGCCCAAATTGGCCACGGCCTGTACTACGGCGGTCTCCGAGGGCATGGTGGTGCGCTCGAAGGGGCCGGCGGTGGATAAAGGGCGACGGGGCGTGCTGGAATTTCTCTTGATTAATCACCCTTTGGATTGCCCGGTGTGCGATAAGGGCGGGGAATGTTACCTCCAAGACTACACGTTTGAGTACGGACCAGGCGGCGGTAGATTCCAAGAACCCAAGATCCAAAAGGTTAAAGATGGGCCTATCAACGAGTTTGTTCTGGTCGACCAAGAGCGGTGCGTGTTGTGTCAACGCTGTGTGCGATTCATGGGGGAATACGTGGGTGAGGGTCAACTATTGCTAGAGGGTCGTGGCGTGGAGACGGTGGTGACCACAGTTGACCAGGTCCCTGCCACCAGCCAGTTCACTGGGAACGTCATTGATCTGTGCCCGGTGGGAGCGTTGCTGTCGGCACCGTATCATCATAAGGGCCGGCCGTGGAACATTGAACGGGAAGAATCGGTGTGCCCGCATTGTCCGGTAGGATGTACCAGTAAAGTGACGGCACGCGAGGGGCATGTCATCCGGATGGAAGGCCGTCCGATCCCAGATCGCGAGTGGGGATGGCTTTGCGACCGGGGGCGGTTTGGGTATGACTTCGGGTATCATCCAGAGCGCTTGCTCGCGTCGCGGGTGCAGGGAAATGAAACCTCGGCCGCGTTGGCCACCCGGCAGGTGGGTGAATGGCTTAAAACAACAGTGGAGCAGCATGGGGGATCGTCAGTCGGCGTGATCGTGGGCGGCATGCATACGACAGAAGAAGCCTACCAGCTCAAACGCTTTGCGACGGAAGTGATCGGGACCGAGAAGCTTGCCATCAGTCGATCCGAGGCGGGCTATTTGCCGCGCGCTTTGAACGGCACCTTTGAAGATATTAAGAAGGCGGACACGGTCCTGTTACTAGGGACGGACCCCTATGACGCGGTCCCCGTGGTGCATCTCAAGCTACGCGAACGCTTATTGCGATATCCCGCTTTAAAGGTGATCGGGATTGGACCGACCGCGTTAACACGGGACACATTACCAGGCCAAGATGTGATTACGGCTCCTGAACAATCGGCCGTTGTGATGGCATTAGCCATGGCGACGCAAAGGCCTGATGACGCACAAGTGAAAACGCTGATTCACGATTTGGGGAGCTTTCGTCCTCAAGGGGTTCTGCCCGAGATGTTGACTCAGTTGGGAGCCCAATTGCTGCGCGCAGACCACTTGGTATGTTTGTGGGATGGGTTGGAACCCGCCATGGGGATGGTGTTGGCCGTGTTGGCGGATCTTCGCGAAAAGCCGACGCCAATGCTTCCGACCTTTGGGCCTGGCAATTGGAGAGGATGGGAACGTGGTGGATTTTCGGCTCACTTTGAGGATTTGACACGAATCCTGGAGGAAGCGCGTGACGGGGTCATAAAGACACTGCTGGTGTTTGGAGCGGATCTATTGGAAGAATATCCGGATCGTTCCTTGGTTCAAGCGGCATTCGAACGTTTGGACCACGTCGTGGTGGAAGGCTTGCGACCTCCAGTAGACAGCACCCAGGTAGATGCTCTCTTGCCAGGGGCCGGATGGGCGGAAGTCTATGGGACCTATATCAATATGGAGGCTCGGTTGCAGGTGGCGATGGCCAGTGTACAACCTCCGGGTCAAGCGCGTCCTGTGAAAACCTATTTGAACACATGGGCCCACATTCTCGGGCGACCTTTGAACTGGGAAGAAGACTGGGATCCATTTGACGATGACAGCGGCGATTTGTTGCCGATTGAGACACGGCACGTTGAGATCGAGCCGTTGACCACGCCGCCTACGACGGATGCTGGGATGACCTTGGTGATAGGCTCCTTAATTTGGGAAAAGGGCGAGCCTTCGGAAATTCTCTTGCCCCGGGTGCCCGAGTTCCCCGGGCGGATCAATCCCCAAGAAGCCGAAGAGCTAGGACTCGGTACGGAGCCCGGTCGAATCTCGGTTTCACAAGGGGATACCCACCTCGTGGTTGGCGTCTCCTTGGATTCAAGGATCCCCGTGGGGGTTTTGTGGATTCCCCAGGGCGTGCTGGGAGTTAATCGGCTCGGTAAGGGACCCGTCCAACTGAGTCTAGCCAAAGAGGAGGTCACAGCATGATCTCGACCATCCTGCTTATCGTCAAGATCCTGGTCCTCATTGGGATCCTCATGACCGGATTTGCCTACACGATGTTAGTGGAACGACGCTTTTTAGGATTCTTTCAATTGCGCTTAGGACCCAATCGTGTGGGTCCCGGAGGGCTTTTGCAGCCATTGGCGGACGGGCTTAAAATGGCATTAAAAGAAGACTTAATGCCGACTGGTGCCGATCCGATGATCTATCGGATCGCACCCGTCCTGTCGCTCTTTGCGGCATTGTCAGTGGATGCTGTGATTCCCTTTGGTGCACCGATTCATCTCTTCGGGCAAACCATCAATCTGGATATCGCTAATCCTAGCATCGGGCTTTTAATTGCCTTTGCTTTTAGTTCTCTTGGTATCTACGGAATTGTGCTAGGGGGCTGGGCTTCTCAAAATAAGTACTCATTGCTCGGAGGAATCAGGGCCTCAGCTCAGATGATCTCGTATGAACTGGCTATGGGCTTATCGGTGCTCGGCGTTCTCATGATGGCGGGTACCGCCAACCTGGAGCGCATTGTGTTCGCCCAACAAGCTCGTGGCTGGTTTGTGATTCCACAAATCGTTCCCTTTGTGATTTATTTCATCACGGCAATTGCCGAAACCAATCGGACGCCATTTGACCTTCCAGAAGCTGAATCGGAGTTGGTGGCAGGGTATCATACCGAATATTCCGGGATACGCTTTGCGATGTATATTATTGCCGAGTATATCAACATGCTGACGGTCAGCGGCTTGGCAGTCACGCTCTTTTTAGGAGGATGGTTAGGCCCGAGTTTCTTGCCGCCGATACTCTGGTTCGTCATCAAAGTAGCCATCTTAGTGTTCGTGTTTATCTGGATTCGTGCGACGTTTCCGCGGTTCCGCTATGATAAGTTGATGTCATTTGGGTGGAAAGTCTTATTGCCGATTTCCTTTTTGTATTTCTTAGGTACAGCGGCGTTTGTCAGCGGAATTTTGTAACACCGAAAGGAGGACCTTTGCCATGTTTGACGGAGTGAAGGCTATGACCAAAGGGTTGGGTGTAACCTTTAAGGCGTTGTTCGAACCGAGGGATACGATCTCTTATCCCGAAAAGCGCCGGGAGTATTCCCCGCGGTTTCGTGGCAAGCACATGTTGGCTAAAGATGCCGATGGACATGAATTATGTGTGGGGTGTGGACTTTGCGAGGCGGTCTGCCCGGCTCACGCGATTCGCGTGGTCGCGGCGGCGGCTCCCGAGGGCAAACCGGTATCATGGACCAACCGTTATTCGGTAGACTACGAAGTCGATTTGATTCGTTGTATCTTTTGCGGCATGTGTGAGGAAGCCTGCCCGACCAATGCAGTGCGGCTCACACCGTTTAATGAATTGGCGGCATCGAATCGGCTCGACATGATCGCAGATAAAGAAGAACTTTTGCACCCGCCGGTGAAGAAATGAGGGGATTCCTGCGATGACGCCGTTTGTTATTTTAGCCATCTTGGCGATAATCGGGGCGCTAGGGGTTGTAGTGGCCAAACAGCCCGTTCATAGTGCGCTGTTCTTGGTGGGCAATATCCTGTCCTTGGCCGTCCTCTACCTCTTGCTGTCCGCCGAATTTTTAGCGGTGGCTCAAGTTATTGTGTACGCGGGCGCTATCATGGTGCTGTTCTTGTTTGTGGTGACCCTGTTGACTGCCGGAAAGGAAGAAGGCGAACCGAAAGAACAGTTAGGGGGACAACGTTGGCTGGCAGGCGTGTTATCACTGGCGGTGGGAATTGCGCTGGCGGTTCTCGCCATTCGTCGGCCAGGCCCGCGGATCGTGAGCGGCCTACCCCGAAACTTTGGAAATCTTCATGGGATGGGGCTGATTTTATGGGGGCCTGATTTCCTCTACTTAGTGGGCATTGCCATTATGCTCTTGACGGCGGGGCTCGGGGTCCTGGTGCTGAATCGTCCAGTGCGCCGCAAGGACGCTCGGTCCCAAAGGAGGAATGAAGCATGATCCCGATTAATTGGGTAGTGGGTTTGGCGGCGATTTTGTTTGCCATCGGGGCCATTGGAGTGATGACGCGACGAAATCCCTTGATTATGTTTATGTCGGCGGAAATGATGTGGAATGCAGCGGCCCTCGCGTTTATCGCGTTTGCCCGTCATTGGCATGACATGTCAGGGCAAGTCATGGCCTTTCTGATTGTCGGGACTGCTGCAGCTGAAGTGGGGATCGGGCTCGCTATTATTGTGACTGTGTATCATCGGCGCCACCGTTTAGATGTTGACGAGATTTCTGGTATGAAGAATTGATGTCCGTGTATGAGAAGGAGCGTTTGAGCGCATGCAACTTCTGAGCGAAATCCTGTTGTTGCCCCTGATTGGGGCGGTGAGCATAACCGTCTTTAAAGGCCTGATGCCCAAGAAACTGCCTGGAATTTGGGCCAGCGCGCTAGTCGGCATTAGCTTTTTACTGAGTATCGCCGCGGATGTCCATCTGGCCCATCTCGGCGTGCATCATCGGGTTGTGACTGGTAACTTGTGGACCTGGATAAGTGGCTTCGGACCAGCGATTGGGGCCAGACTCTATTTAGACCCACTGGCCGGGGTGTGGCTCTTAGTCATTACCGGCGTCGGGATGTTGATCCATATCTACTCCATTGGGTACATGCACGATGATCCGGGTAAGGCGCGGTACTTTTCGTACCTGAACTTTTTCATTTTCTCGATGCTGCTCTTAGTGCTGGCCGGTAACCTGATTGTGTTACTGATTGGGTGGGCACTGGTGGGGCTGGCGTCCTACTTCTTAATTGGTTTTTGGTACCATCGACCGTCTGCGGTGCGCGCGGCCAAAAAGGCCTTTGTCATGAATACGGTAGGCGATGTCGGAATCCTGTTGGGGCTGGCGTTACTCTACCTGCATTACCACACGGTAGGCTACCCGCATTTGTTTAGGATACTGAGTGCGGCCCATCCCGGGAGTGCGTTCTTTGAATGGACGGCGTTCCTTCTCTATGTGGGAGCCATGGCTAAATCCGCACAGTTCCCACTGCATATGTGGCTCGCGGATGCGATGGAAGGTCCTACACCGGTTTCGGCCCTCATTCATGCCGCCACCATGGTGACGGCGGGGGTCTATCTGATGGCCCGTCTCTATCCGTTGCTGCGACTGGCGCCCAATGTACACTACTTGATTGGAGCCATTGGTGCCTTTACGGCTATTTTCGCGGCCAGTATCGCGATTTTCCAGCGGGATATCAAAAAGGTGTTAGCCTATTCCACCCTAAGCCAACTGGGGTATATGTTTTTAGCAATTGGCGTCGGAGGCTACGTGGCGGGCGTATTTCACTTTATGATGCATGCCTTCTTTAAGGCTTTGTTGTTCCTGGCGGCTGGTAGCGTGATTCATGCCTTAAGTGGGGAACAGGACATCAACAAAATGGGTGGGCTCTTTAAGAAAATGCCGTGGACCATGGCCGCATTTTTGGCGGGTACTTTGGCGATTTCCGGAATACCGCCGTTCTCGGGATATTTCAGCAAAGAGGCCATTTTGGGTCAAGCCTTTAACTCGGGTCACACCCTGTTATGGGGTGTGGGCGTACTGACCGCAGGGATGACGGCGTTCTATATGTTCCGTCTCTTCTTTATCACGTTCTTTGGTGCCCCAAGGGATCAGACACTCTATGACCACGCTCATGAAGCTCCGTTAGTCATGACCGTGCCGGTGATGATTCTTGGGGTTTTGGCGGTAGTGGGAGGTTTCTTTGGCGGATGGCTCAATCGCTGGTTAGCCCCGACATTTGCCCGTTACCCGGGTGCCAGTCATGCGGGGTTGGAAAGTGGGCCTGTGTTTGGCACCATTCTGACCGTTGGGTTGGCCGTTATCGCGATTCTCTTGGCGTATTGGATGTACGTCAAAAAGCGGGTAGCACCGAATGCTGGAGCAGCCACGGGCCTCGGACGCCAAGCGTACGAAGCGTGGAATATGGATACGGTGTGGGCGTGGCTCGCGGTGATTCCTTTTAAGACGATCGGGAACTGGTTGAAGCCCGTCGAAAATGGCATTTTGGAATTTGTTAACGGTGTAGCAAGTGTGGTGTGGCTATGGGCCGCCGACTTACGCCCCTTGCAGACCGGTTATGTTCGCCGATACGCGTTGTCGATTATGGTGGGGCTCGGCGCTTTGTTAGCCTTTTACCTAATCCGAGCGTAATGCGAGACGCAGCATAGAGGAGGCTTTTAGATGTTAGTGGTGTGGCTGATGGTTGTGGCGCTGGCGGGGTCATTAGTGACCCTGGTGGTTCCACGACAAAGCGCCAAGACGGTGGCGGCCATCTTAGGGGGGATTGTGGTCGCCCTCTATATCGGGCTATTGGTCCATCCCGGGCAAGGAGTCAACGTGGCTTGGATCCCCGCTTGGGGAATTCGATTTCACCTAGGTTCCGATGGGCTGTCCTTATTCTTAATAGGATTGACCGTGGTGTTGACTGAAGTGGCCATTTTGGCCTCGAAACCGGAATGGGGCCGGGTATACTTTTTTTGGATCCTCTTCTTGGAATTCGGGTCATTGGGACTTTTCTCGGCGTTGGATTTGTTCTTGTTTTACATCTTCTGGGAAGTGGTTTTAATTCCCATCTTCTTCTTGCTGACGAGTTGGTCCGGACCCAAGGGACGACAGGCTGCGATGAAGTGGCTTATTATGAATCTCTTCGGAAGTCTTTTCATGTTGATTGGGATCGTGGCGGTAGCGGTCATTCACACCCAGCCATTCGGGCCCTTGACGTTTGAAATTTCCCAGCTCGTGCATCTCCATATGGATGCTCGGGTCACACCGTGGGTGTTTGCCGCCTTCTTCTTGGCATTCGCCATCAAGGCTCCGTTGTGGCCGTTCCACGGGTGGATGCCGGATGCCTATCGGGAGGCCCCGGCCCCGGTGACGGCCTTGCTCTCCGGTGTAATGTCCAAGGCTGGTGTCTACGGGTTTTTACGGATTATGTTGCCGCTCTTCTTTCCGGAATTTGTTCGGTATGAGACCGGTCTCCTCATCTTCGCGGTGATTGGATTAGTCTACGGAGCGTTCATGGCGCTCCGGCAGACCGATATGAAAATGGTTACCGCCTATGCCTCTTTATCCCATATTGGGATGATCGCGTTGGGGATTTTTACGTTGACCCGGGTCGGGATACTAGGAGCCACCTTCCAAATGGTGGCGCATGGTTTGATGGTGGGAGGACTCTTCATTATTCTAGGATTCCTGGAACAGCGCACGGGGACTCGGGATATCAGTGCAATGCGCGGTCTCAATGCATCGGCTCCGAGACTCGCCGCCTATTTTCTTTTCTTCGCATTGGCGACGCTGGGGCTGCCGGGGTTGCCGGGATTTGTCGGAGAATATCTCATTATCCAGGGACTTGTGGTCCATCACGTGGTGTTTGCGGTGATTGCCATTATTGTGTTAGTGATGGCCGCTTGGTACATGTTGCGGGTGTTTCAAGGTGTTATGCAAGGACCCGAAGGCACGAAGCAAATTGCCGACCTCAAGGCAGGTCAAATTTGGTGGATTGTGCCGCTCGCCGGCTTGGTCCTTTTACTGGGAGTTTGGCCTAATGGGCTGACTTCCCATGCGGTACCGTCGCTCTATCATGCCGTGCACCTGTTGGCAGGGAAAGGAGGGAGCGTATGAGTCTCTTTCACGCGATGCTCCCTGAATATATTGTGGTTGGCTTCATTTTAATTAGCCTCTTGGGTAACATGCTCTCCCGCCAGCGCCACGTCGCGTCATGGCTCTCCCTAATTGGGATGCTTTCCGCGTTTGGTGCTTCGTGGAACCTTTGGTCCTACTCGTTGAAACCGCACATGTTTGTGGGTGGCGGTGTGGTGGTCGATAATTATAGTCTCTTTGTGAATCTGTTGGTGCTTTTGGCCGGGCTTGGGACGATCCTCTTGGGATGGCGTGAAAAACGATGGGGCACCGAATTCCCGGTGCTGGTGATGCTTGCCGTGTTAGGAATGATGATTCTCGGGTTGGCAGGCAATACCATTACCTTATTCCTCGGCATCGAGATCCTGTCGCTGCCCCTCTACATCTTAGCGGCGTCCACGCACACCGCGCTCGGTGGGGAGGCCGCGCTGAAATATCTCTTATTAGGCGCCTTTTCGTCGGGGATTCTGCTGTTTGGATTAGCGCTTCTCTACGGGGCGATGGGGTCGCTGACCTTTGTGACCTTTGCGAAAACCGTCGCGGCACCGACTTCACCGCTCTTGTGGGCTGGGGTGGTCCTGAGTTTGGTGGGGATTCTCTTTAAGCTTGGTGTGGTGCCGTTTCACATGTGGGTACCTGATGTGTATGAGGGTTCTCCCACTGCGGTCACGCAGTTAATGGCGTTTGGCACTAAGGTTGGCGCCGCCGCCATTCTGTTGCGGTTTATGGATTTTGGTTTCTATGCATCGCCCGGTTGGTGGGGACCCGCGTTGGGGTATCTTGCAGTGCTGACGATGATTGTGGGGAACTTACTGGCCTTACCGCAAAAGGACCTGAAGCGTCTCTTTGCATACTCCGGAATCGGGCATGCGGGGTTCCTCTTGATTGGGGTGGCGACGCATAATTTGGATGGGGCCCGCGCTTTGTTGTTCTACTTGTTGCCCTATGGGTTGGCCGTGTTGGGGGCC